>NZ_DATGCW010000119.1:0-14177 GCF_035311605.1 Saliniramus sp. | reverse complement strand
CGCAAGAGCAGGAGGTTCAGCGCACCGAGCAGGGCCGAGAGGGCGGCGAGGGTCAGTGCGACATGGCTCAGGATTATCATGCGTCGCGCCTTCCGTGCGCCGGATCATAGCGCTCGCCCTTGAGGCGGGCGAGAATCCGCTTGGTGAAATCGAAAATGCCGCCGACCCCCGCCTTGCCTTCGATGAGAGCATCGAAGCGCGCCGGATCGCGGGTAATCACGTCTTCGCTGAGCCGATCCGCGATCCGCGTCAGTGCATCTTCGAGATACGAGAGACGCGCCGCGCGCTCCATGCCGGCGAGATCGTCGCCGGAGATCGCGTCGCCATAGGCCACGAAAGCCTCGCCGCCACGCTGCTCCCAGAAACCGTATTCGAGGGCGACGGGGACATATTGCGCATGGGGGGCGATCTCGTAGAGGTGGGCGATTCCCGGCTTGAGATCGAGCGGACGCGCGCGCACATCCATGAATCGCCCCTGCGCCGTGACCCAGATCACCGCGTCGTCATGGGCGAGGATATCCGCGCTCGCGGCAAGGAAATCCTGCGCGCCCCGGCGGCTTTCCAGATCGACGCCATAAGCGCCCATGCGCCCGAAGAAACCGTATTTCTCAAGCATTTCAGCGTCGATTGGCGCGTAGCTCGCCCGCCTGCTGAAGTGTCGCTCGGCGAGCAGGATGTAGATCGCCGCATCCCACCAGGCGGGGTGATTGGTATAGAGCACCACCGGCGCATCGTCGCGCAGAGGCGGCGCTGCGCCCCATCGGGCGAGGCGCAGCGCGTTCATGTGGCGGCGGAAATAGCGGTCGAAATAGCGCGTGAAGAAATTCACGACACGCGGCTTGCGACGCCGGGTCGGGCGCGTGGCCTCCGGCAGTCGCGCGGCGAGCCGATCCAGCCGCGCGCGGGTTGCTTCATCCGCCGCCATGGCGCCCTCAGGACGCTTGCTGGAGAGCGGGCCCGCGTGCGTCCTGGTCGAGGGCATCGGCGGCGATCCAGCCGGACATCATCACCATCGGCATGCCCGGTCCCGGATGGGCCGCGCCGCCGGCGAGATAAAGCCCCTTGACGTCGCGCGAGCGGTTGCCCGGCTTGAAGGCGCCGAGGAAGCGGCCATGGCTGGCAAGCCCGTAGATCGCGCCGTTGAGCACCTTGTAGCGATCGTGGATATCCTGCGGCGTGAGGTGGCGCTCGACCACGATCCGCTCCTCGATATCCGCCATCCCGGCAGTGCGCTTGAGCTTGTCAAGAATTACCTGACGATAGGCCGGGAACATCTGCGCCCAGTCGTGATGCGGGCGCAGATAGGGGGTGTGCACGAGCACATACAGCGCCTCGCCGCCCTCGGGCGCGACAGAGGGGTCGGTGGAACTCGGCGCGCAGAGATAGGCAGTCGGATCCGGCGCCGGCTCGCCTTTATTGTAGATGTAATCGAATTCCTCATGCGCATCGCGCGAGAAGACGAAATCGTGGTGCAGGATGTGGTCGTAGCGCTTGTTCAGGCCGAGATAGAGCACCACGCCCGAACAGGCCGGCTCGAAGCCCTTGCGATCGTAGCGCGCCCCGACATCGCCGCCGACGAGTTCGCGATAGGTGCGGATCGAGTCCATGTTGGAGACGACGCAGTCGAAGGGCTCGATGCTGCCGTCTGCGTGCTTCACGCCTCTGACCGCGCCGTTTTCCATATCGAGGCCGGTGATCTCGGTCGCGGGTTTCAGCGTCGCGCCGAGTTCGCCGGCGAGCTTCGCCAGCGCCTCCGCCACGGCGCGGGTGCCGCCCATCGGATACCAGATCCCCTCCGCCGCCTGCATATGCGCGATGGCGCACAGCACCGCCGGCGAGCCATAGGGGTTTGACCCGACATATTGTGTGAAATGGTCCAGCATCTGCGCGAGGCGCTCATCCTTGACATGGGCGCGGATGGTGCCGGCGACCGTCTTGCCCATACGCAGGCTCATCACGTCGCGCAGGGTGTCGGGGTTCAGGTTCGCGCGCACATCGATCGTGTCGAAAAGATCCTCCACCGCCTTCCAGAAGAAGAAGCGCTCGGACACGCCGTGCAGGTTTTCCGACATCGCCTGGAATTTGCGATAGCCCTCGCCATTGCCGCGCCCGGGCGCGAACCTGTCCATGGCGACGGCCATCTCCTCGACATTCTCGGCGAGATCGAAGCGGGTACCGTCATCGAAGAAGCAGCCCCATTGCGGGTCGAGGCGGCGCAGATCGAGGTAATCGTTCAGATCACGCCCGGCCTCGGCGAAAATCCGCTCCAGCACGCGCGGCACGGTGAGGATGGTCGGCCCCATATCGAAGCGAAAGCCGTCTTCGGTGAACACGGCTGCCTTGCCGCCGATCCAGTCGTTCTTGTCGTAGAGTGTCACCTCGTGGCCGCGCGCACCGAGCACGCAGGCGGATGCGAGCCCGCCCAGACCACCACCGATCACCGCCACTGTCTTCGCTGATACGCTCACGGCGCACTCCTCGTCACGTCAGGGCCCACAGCGGGCCGTTCGATCGATATGATGCCGCGAAATCGACGGCATCGGGCATTCAATTGCCGCCCATCCGCGCCAGACGCACATCAATGGTGGCCTCCTGCGGGGTAACAGGCACCTGGGCCATCGGGAAATTCGGCGGCGCCCGACGCCCGACATCGTTGGAGAAGCCATAGGGTTCGCGCGGAAGGCCGATGAAGTTCGAATCCATCCGCTCATCCATGTTGATATCGTGATAGGCAGCCACCGCATACATCCCGACGGGAACATTTTCGAAAGTAAAGCTCATCGTGCCAGGGCTCGCCGGCTGGAAGCGCCCGTCGAGGCAGCGATCTTCCGAAAAACCGCGATCACACAGCCCGACATAGACCTGGCCCTCGGTGGATTCGACATCGCTGACCCGGACCGTGACGGTCACCGTGCGGGTCTCGCCGCTCTGCGCGAAGGCGGGGTGCGCCATGGCGCTGCCGATCAGCGCCGTGAGTGCGAGAGCCGCAGCGCCCGCCATCCGTGTACCATTCCCCGTCGAAGTAGAAATCCGTCCCCGCATGCCAATCCTTTCGATTACCGTCATTCAGCAGCTTCAGTGCGCGATTGATCCGTCGCCGCGCGTTCCCTGCCATTGCCCGCCCGCCCGCGACGCTCCGCCAGATCTTCGAGCAGGAGCTTGGCACTGATGCGCGCACCCTCGTAGATCACCGGCAAGCCGGAACCGGGATGCGTGCCGCCGCCGACCAGATACACTCCGTGCCCGAAACGGTTATGCGGACGGAAGTAGAGCATCTGACCCAGATCATGCGCAAGATTGAAGGTCGCGCCTTCGTTCACACCGAAATCATTCTCCCAATCCGCCGGCGTGATGATCCGCTCGTAGCGGATGCGCTGTTCGATATCGGCAAGACCGAGCTTCTTCAGCCGCTCCAGGGTCTTTGCACGAAATTGCGGCGCGAAGGCCGCCCAGTCGGTTCCCGAGCGCAGATTGGGCACCGGCACCAGCACATACAGGCTGGTATGGCCTTTCGGTGACATTGACGGATCGTTGCGGCCGGGATTCTGGACGTAGAAGGAGAAATCCTCCGGAATGCGGCAATCACTGATGTCGCGGATGTTCTTTTCGTAATCCTTCGAGAGATAGATCGTGTGGTGTTCGAGATCGCCGACATCGCCTTCTATGCCGAGATACATCATGAAGGTCGAGCACGAGATGCGCGCCTTCTCGATTTTTCTGTCTTTCCAGCGCGGGCGATATTCCTGCGGAATCAGCTTGCGCGCCGCATGGCCGAAATCGCCGTTGATCACCACCGCATCAGCGGCTATGTGCTCCCCGTTCACCTCCACGCCAACCGCGCGGTCATTCTCGTAGATCACGCGATCGACCCCGCTGCCGAGGCGGATATCCGCGCCGAGCTGCCTTGCGACCTTGGCCATCGCCTCCGACACCGCCCCGCAGCCGCCCATCGGATGGAACACGCCGTGCTCGTATTCGAGGAAGCTCAGGATCGTGAACAGGCTCGGGCACTGGAAGGGCGACATGCCCAGATATTTCGTCTGGAAGGAGAAGGTCAGCCGTACGCGCGGATCGGAGAAATAGCGGCGCAGATCCTTGTCGACGCTCGAGAACGGACGCAGCATCGGCAGGGCCTGCAGCATGGCCGGGGAGATCACATCGGTCGGCTTGCCGAAGGGGCGCTCGAGGATCGGGCGGAAGAGATCCAGCTTGTGGCGGTTCTCCGAAAAGAAACGTTCGACATTGGCCGCATCCTGCGGCGCCATCCGGGCGATCTCCGCCGCGAGACGCGTGAGATCCGGCGTGGCGCGGACATCGCCCCCGTCTTCGAAGAGGACATGGTATTGCGGGTCGAGCTTAGTGAGCGTGACATGATCGGTGAGCCGCTCGCCGCAAGCGGCAAAGATCTCGTCCAGCACGCGCGGATAGAGGAAGAAGGTGGGGCCGATATCGAATCGGTATCCGCCCGGCGCGGTAATGGTGCGGGTGCGCCCGCCCACGACGGGAGCCTGTTCGAACATGGTGACGCGCATGCCCTGTCGGGCCAGCAGCATGGCCGATGCCAGGCCGCCAGGACCGGCGCCCACAACGACGACATGCTCGCCGCCACCGGCTTCCAGATCCCCGAGATTGCCAAGGCCCGGGCGGGGCTGGTTCGAGGCGGGAGGCGATTCTCCGTCCGGGTTCTTCATCATCATCAACCGTTGCGCTGGTGCGGTGCGGGGGGCGTGCTTTGTATATTATTGCACTCTACGTGCCTAGCTTGCATCAGGATCACCACGTTACCTCGCAAATAGTCCATTATCGATCGGTCTCCGTACTTTCGTCGCGGGCGCGGGCGCGTTATCCGTGGCGCACGGTGCGATCGGAATGCGCGCGGCGGTTTGCGATCCGGCATGAGCCGGTGGGGTTTCAAACCCACGGGCGCATTCCCATATGAGCATATTCATGCGAAAGACAGGTATGGCTGGTATTTCACTGTCCGTCGAGGGCAACAAGATTCAACTGTCCTTCCAGAAGGACGATCAGGCGACGGCCGTCTTGATGGATGCCGGAGCAGCGCGCACGCTCGCCTCCGCGCTCAACCAACTGCTCGACGCGCTTGACGACGACATGCTCGAGGCGCTCGAAGTGGATGAGGGCGATGGCGACGAGGAAGATGACGAGGCGCTGACCGAAGAGCTCATGCGGCAATTGTCGGAGGATGAGGAGACGATCGAGGGGGAAGTCGTTGACGTGACCTCACCCTCCATCGATATCGGCCTCGACGAGGACGGCCATGCCGTGATCGGTCTTCAGGCGGGGCAACTGCCCCCGTTCCTTTTGCGCCTGCGCGATGACGAAGCGCGGCACATCGCCGAAAGTCTTGGCGAAATCCTTTCCGCCCCGCGCGATGCCCGCCTCTCGCAAGGCGGGCATTGACGCACCTGGCATCCTGGCCGGAAGCTCACAATCCGAGTCCGACACGCTCCTCGAAGGTGATGCGCCTCGTCTCATCAATCGGGAAGTTGACTTCGAGGGAGAGGTCGCTCGTCTCGCCGATGACGACGAGATTGGACCGGTCCATCGGCGTCGGCGGAGCGTCGTCCTGATCGACGACGGCGATGGAGCGTGGTTGCAGAGACTGTGACCAGCAATAGAACTCGCTTACATCGAGATCGCCCTGCGTCAGGCTGCGGTCCTGCATGCAGGTGATCGTCTCGTCGGCGATCTCGAAACGTGCCTCGCCGTCTGACAGATCGACATTGTCGATGCGGTGGCGGCTTTCGCCCTCGCCGGCGATGAGCACCTCGATCGTGCCCGCGACCGTCAACTGCGTCGCATCCCCTGCGGGAAGCCCCGGCGCGTCGACCGTGATCTCGATCCACCCGTCGCGACCGCCAATGCTGAAATCGTCACGGCGCAGGAAACCGAATGCGGCACCGGGGGGCGATGGACCGCGCCAGGTCAGGCCCGGCGGGGCGCGAAACGGTTCGGTCTGGTCCTCTTCCGCAGGCCCATGTTCGACGAGCAGCGAGTGTCCTGTATCGTCTTCGAGGCGAGTGATGCGCGAGTCGCGACCAAGCCCGACCACATGTGCCGGTGGCACCGCGATACGGATGTTCATCTGCGTCCGCGCCGGGCGCATGGCATCGGCTTCGGCAGGACGTAACAGCGTCAGCCCCGTTACGGCGATCGCGGTATCTGACGCATCGTTGCCCTGTGCCGGCGCGGTGGCGGGCAGGGCGGCGAGCAGGGGCAAGAGTGCGATTTGACGTGCGATCCTCATCCGGCATCTCCTTGTTTGCCGATGGACCACGTATCCCTCATGAGTGCAGACTTGCGGGACGAGTGGCGAACCGGCGCTGTTTCGTACTGCGCCGGGTCAACCATTGCTGTGCAAAATGGTTCAGATGGTACTCACGCACCGGCGCTCGCGACGGCGCTATTGCGCCCCCGCATCGATTGCTGCGCGCGCTCCAGCACATCCATCACGGCCAGCGCCTCGGTGGGTCCGGTAATCGGCTCGGAGCCGTCGCGGATGCAATCGAGGAAATGGGCGCATTCGGCCAGAAGCGGCTCGTTCTGCTCGATCCCGACCGGGACCGGCTCGGCGCGCACGACCTGCGGATAGGCGCCGTGGAGGGAGACCTGATGCGGATAGAGCTGGAGTTTGCGATCCCAGGGCTGGGTGTCGTCGAACACGGCCATTGCCTGCGAGCCGATCACGCTGAGGCGGTGCTCCTTGTAGGGGTGCAGCCAGGAGACGTGGATCAGCGCCATCGCGCCGCCGGCAAAGCCCAGCCGCAGCGTCACCGCATCGGCGATAGCGTCGCGCAGATGCCCCTCGCCATGGGCGTCGATATGGTCGGGCGCCGCGCCGACGAGGCCGAGCGTCATCGAAACGTCGTGCGGCGCGAGGCACCACAGCGCATCTTCCTCACGTCGCACGGCGCCGAGATTGAGCCGGTTGGCATTGATACGCTGCAGGCGACCAAGCGCGCCCGAGCCCACGAGCTCCTTCAGCTTGCGATAGGCCGGGTGGAATTGCAGGATATGGCCGGTCATCATCACCCGTGACGCATCACGCGCCGCCGCGACGATCGCGACGGCTTCACCGTGATCGAGCGTTACCGGTTTTTCGATGAAGACGTGCTTGCCCCGGGCAATCGCCGCGAGGGCGAGATCCTTGTGCCCGGAAGGCGGTGTCGCGATCACGACGGCGTCGATGTCGGGGGCGGCAAGGGCCTGCTCGACGGACATGGCGCGGCAACCGAACAGAGCCACCAATGATTCGATGGTATCGGCATTGTTGTCGACGACCGCTTCCAGCGCGCCCAGCTGCGCGAAGCAGCGCACGATATTGCGCCCCCAGGCGCCGCATCCGATCACGGCCACACGTGGCTGGTCGGCGCGCGGCCCGTTTGTGCTCTCAAACGACATGACTGACTTTCGTTCCGGTAACTGTGCGCGTCGCGCGCGCAAACCGCGCGAGCGGCGTCTTCATGCGCCCTGATGCGGAAAAATTCAACCATGTGCGGATGCGGTGCCGCCGCCCGGCGCACCTGCCTGCGGCGCGCGATCCTGCATGCAACGCCTGGCCGCGACATGCACCACCCGCGCCCCAGGAGCCGGGGGGCACGCTCAAGTCTCTGCTTACGTTCAGGGATTCCTGAATCCTCGGATATGAGTTTACACAATTTTTGATAAAATTTAATGATCAATTGGCTGATACTTGATCTGTTTGCTGCCCGCAGCGTATCAGCACATATCAGCAGCCAGCGAAATGCATGACGATGACAGACAACACCGGAGCAGGCGCATGGGTCGCCAAGCAGAGGCGTTATCGCCATATCGCCGATACGTTGCGCGAGGCCATACTCTCCGGTGAGTATCGCCCCGGCGACCGCCTGCCCACGGAACGGGAGCTGGCCCAGCAATTCACCGTGTCGCGGTCTTGCGTGCGCGAAGCGTTGCTCGCGCTGGAGATCCAGGATCTCGTGCACATCCGTGTCGGCTCCGGCGTCTATGTCAACGAACGGGCCGCGCCGATGGCGACGCCTTTCGCGGCTGATGCGGCGGAGCCGCGTGTCGCCGATATCCTCAATGCACGCCTGATGTTCCAGCCGGAAATGTGCGCCGTTGCCGCACTCAACGCGACGCAGGACGACATCCATGCGCTGCAACTGCGCCATCGTGCGATCACGTCCGAAATCCATACCTGCGACGTGGCTGCGCGCCTCTACCGCGATTTCCATCTCGCCATCGTCCGCGCCACGCACAACCCGTTTGCCCACGGCCTGATGCTGAGCATCTGGCAGGCGGCGCGGGCCCATCCCGAATGGGAGAATCTGCGGCTGCTTCTGCAATCGGGTGAGCGACAGGTCCGCTGGCGCGAGGAGCACGAGACGATCCTCGCCGCGCTGGAGAGGCGCCATCGCGGTGAGGCGCGCGCAGCCATGCGCAGCCATGTGGAAAACATCATCGCCATCATTGATGAAGCCGATATGTTGTGAACTGGGCGAAACGCTCCGGCAAGGTGCCGATCCGCCTATGAAGACCTGCATCTTGCTGCTGCGCGGCTGCGATGATCTGCTGGCAGCAACGGTCAGTGAAGGTGCTCGCACGCCTTCGCGCAACAACAATCGACGAGACGAGGAAACCTGTTATGGCGCAAGACGTGAACCGCCGCTGGCTGCTGGCGGAATATCCGCAGGGCATGCCGAGCACGCAGACCTGGCGCATGGAAGAGGCGCCGCGCCCCGAGCCCGGGCCGGGGCAGATCCTGATCAGGGTCAAGTATCTCTCCGTCGATCCCTATATGCGCGGGCGCATCAGCCCGGCCAGGGGATATACCAAGGGCGTCGAGATCGGCGGGTTGATGCAGGGCGGCGGTGTCGGGGAGGTGGTCGCCTCCAACCATCCCGACTGGAAGCCGGGTGATATCGCCGAATCCATGGGTGTGGGCTGGCAGGAATACGCGGTGCTCACCCCCGACAGTGACGGACGCGGCGGGGTCAACCGCATCGATCCGGCTCTGGCGCCGATGCAGAGCTCGCTTTCCTGGCTCGGCATGCCGGGCATGACGGCCTATTTCGGGCTCTATGATGTCGGGCGTCCGCGTCCCGGCGATACGCTGGTGGTCTCGGCAGCTTCCGGCGCCGTGGGCCAACTCGTCGGGCAGCTGGCGAAACAGGCCGGCTGCCGCGTCGTCGGCATTGCCGGACGCGACGACAAGCTGGCCTGGTGCCGCGAGATCGGCTTTGATGCGGTGATCAACCATCGCACGGAAGGTGATCTCACCGGCGCCGTGGCGCAAGCCTGCCCGGATGGTGTGGACATCTTCTTCGACAACACCGCCGGCCCGATCCACGATGCGGTGATGAAGAACCTTGCCAACCATGCCCGCGTCATCCAGTGCGGGCGCATCGCGCTCGCCGACAGGGCCGGTCAGCCGGATATCGGCGAGCGCTTCATGGGGCATCTGATTGTCACCCGCGCCAGCATCCACGGCTTCCTCGTCTTCGACTGGTGGCACCGCCGCGACGAGGCCATGGCCCGCCTCGCAGCCTTGGCCCGGGAGGGCGGCATCGCCACGCGCGAGGACGTTCTCAAGGGCATCGAATCCATGCCCGAAGCCTTCATGCGCCTGATGGAGGGCCGGAATTTCGGCAAGCAGCTCGTTCGCCTCGGCGGGTGAGGCGATAACCGGGAGGCGGTCGCTCAGGCGGCCGCTGCCGGCGGCGTGGCTCGTGTGCAACTTTTGCCCCTTGCCTTCCGCGCCTCCCGGAAGGAGATCAGCCGGTGCGTGTCCTCGTCCCAGAGCACGAGCTTCACGCATCCAAGGCTTTCGCGAAAGCCGATCCGGTTGGTATCCTGCAAGGCCGGGAAATCGCGCAGCACTTCCGGCAGGCGATAGAACGGCACCTTGCTCGACAGATGATGCACGTGGTGGATGCCGATATTGCCTGTGAACCATTGCATGATCGGGGGCAGATCATAATGCGAACTGCCGTGCAGGGCGGCGTTCTGGTGGTTCCACTCCCGGCCCTGCGACCAGTGGGTCTCCTCGAACTGGTGCTGGATATAGAACAGCCACACCCCCGCCGTGGCCGCGATCAGAATGATCGGGCCTTGGACCAGCAGGAACGGGCCGAGGCCGATCAGCCAGATCAGCAGGGCGGCCATGCCGGCGATGCAGGCATTCGTCGCCAGCGTCGAGATCCAAGGCTCCCAGCCGCTGCGCATCAGGCCGACAGGCAGGCGGTACTGGCAGATGAACAACCAGGCCGGCCCGAGCCCGAACATCACCAGCGGATGCCGGTACAGCCAGTAGCGCAGCCGGCCCATACGCGAACGCGCGCGATATTCCGCGACGGTCAGCGTATCGACATCGCCGATGCCGCGCTGGTCGAGATTGCCGGCGCTGGCGTGATGGACTGCGTGCGTACGGCGCCAGTAATCATAGGGCGTGAAGGTCAGCACGCCGAGGGCGCGCCCGATCCAGTCATTCAGCGCGCGGCGCGAGAACAGCGATCCGTGCCCGCAATCATGCTGCAGCATGAACATGCGCACAAGCAGGCCCGCCGCCGGCACGGCCAGAACCGGCCCGGCCCACCGATACCCGTTCGTCACAAGCAGCGCCGCGACGGTCCATAACGCCACGAACGGCACGGCGGTGACGAGGATTTCCAAAACACCACGACGATTGTCGGGCTCGCGATAGCGGGCGAGCGCGACGTTCCAGGAGCGCGGAATCTCTGTGGTCCCGCGGGCAAAGTCGGCATGTGACAAGAAATATCCAATCCCGGAGTCAGGCCACTGGTGCAGAAAGGTTGGTGTTGAAATTCATTTAGCGCAATTGGCGCAAAGGTAAATGCCATAATCGTCCATCACGCCACCGATCTGGGGGCACCACACCTGCGTGCGTCTGTTCCGTGCGGGGGAGGGGCGAGGCCCTCATGGAAAGTCGATACGACCAAAACCCTCATCCTGCTCTGATCCCGCTGGAACGGCGCGGCTGGGCAGGTCGATGCAGTGCTGGCGCGATCTCCCTCCTCTCGGGGGTGTACAGACCGGGAAGAGGGGCGTTCTGGCGCGGCCTTGATGGCGGCGATCACGCGTGGCGTGTCGTCTGATCAGACGAGCCCCGGATCGATCACCGTCTCGCGCTCCAGCCATTCCGGCACGGGCAGGCCCTTTTCGCGCAGGAAGGCGGGGTTGTAGAGCTTCGACTGGTAGCGCGTGCCGTAGTCGCACAGGATGGTGACGATGGTCTTGCCCGGGCCGAGCTCGCGGGCGAGGCGGATGGCGCCGGCGATGTTGATGCCGGTCGAGCCGCCCATGCACAGCCCCTCCTCGCGCAACAGATCGAAGACGATCGGCAGGGCTTCCTCGTCGGAGATCTGCCAGGCATGATCGACCGGCGCACCCTCCAGATTGGCGGTGATGCGGCCCTGGCCGATCCCCTCGCTGATCGAGGAGCCGGAGGATTTCAGTTCGCCGGTGGTATAGAACGAATACAGCGCTGCGCCCATCGGATCGGCAAGCCCGATGCGGATATTGTCGTTGCGCTCCTTCAGGGCCATGCCGACACCGGCCAGCGTGCCACCGCTGCCCACGGCGCAGATGAAGCCGTCGACCTTGCCCTCGGTCTGGTCAAAGACCTCCGGCCCGGTGGTCTCGTAATGGCCCCGGCGGTTGGCGGTGTTGTCGAACTGGTTGGCCCAGATCGCGCCGTTCGGCTCGCTCCCTGCCAGCCGCTCGGCGAGGCGCCCGGAGACCTTCACGTAATTGTTGGGATTGGCATAGGGAACGGCGGGGACCTCGACGAGCTCGGCCCCGGCGAGGCGCAGCATGTCCTTCTTTTCCTGGCTCTGCGTTTCCGGGATCACGATGACCGTGCGGTAGCCCAGCGCATTGCCCACGAGCGAGAGTCCGATCCCGGTATTGCCCGCCGTACCCTCGACGATGACGCCGCCGGGGCGCAGAGCGCCGCGCCGTTCCGCGTCGCGGATGATGGCGAGCGCGGCACGATCCTTGACGGATTGCCCCGGATTCATGAACTCGGCCTTGCCCAGAATGGTGCAGCCGGTGAGCTCCGAGGCTTTCTTCAGGCGGATGAGCGGCGTATTGCCGATCGCTTCGATGATGCCGTTCTTGATATGCGCGGCCATGGCGCTTCCTCTCACAAACACGTGTTTGAGCGTGTTTTATCGCAATTCACGCAAATTGCGAGAGGAAAGAGCGCACTTTCATCTGTGACCCGCTCAGCCGCCGGTCACACTCATGTGACGGCTCACGGCCGGATTGCCCTTGTCGCCGTGCCTGGCCCGCTCGATGACGAAGTCATGCCCTTTCGGCTTGCGCGCGATGGCGTTCTGGATTGCCCGCGCGACGGGTTCGTCGCTCTCTGAGGCCCGGAGCGGCTCGCGCAGATCGGCGGCGTCTTCCTGGCCGAGGCACATATAGAGCGTGCCGGTGCAGGTGAGGCGCACGCGGTTGCAGCTCTCGCAGAAATTATGCGTCAGCGGCGTGATGAAGCCGAGCCGCCCGCCCGTCTCCTCAATCCGGACATAGCGGGCCGGGCCGCCGGTGCGGTCGGGAAGATCGGTGAGGGTGTAGCGGTCGAGCAGCGAGGCGCGCACCTGCTTGAGGGAGAGGAACTGGTCGGTGCGGTCTTCGTCGATCTCGCCCAGCGGCATCACCTCGATCAGGGTGAGATCCATGCCGCGCCCATGCGCCCATTCGATCATGGGGACGATCTCGTCCTCGTTGAAATCCTTGAGCGCGACGGCGTTGATCTTGACCTTGAGCCCCGCCGCCTGCGCGGCATCGATCCCCTGCATCACCTTGCCGAGATCGCCCCAGCGGGTGATGTGGCGGAACTTGTCGGGGTTCATCGTATCCATCGACACGTTGATGCGCTTGACGCCGCAATCGGCGAGATGCTGCGCGTGGCGGGCGAGCTGCGAGCCGTTGGTGGTCACGGTCAGCTCTTCGAGCGCGCCGCTCTCGAGATGGCGCGTCATGCCCTCGAAGAAGCGCATGATGTTGCGCCGCACGAGCGGCTCACCGCCGGTGATGCGCAGCTTCTTCACGCCCTGGCCGACGAAGACCGAGCACAGCCGGTCGAGCTCTTCGAGCGTCAAAAGGTCGCGCTTTGGCAGGAAGGTCATGTCTTCCGACATGCAATAGACGCAGCGGAAATCGCAGCGATCCGTCACCGAGACGCGCAGATAGCTGATGGTGCGACCGAACGGATCGATCAGCGGTACGGCGCTGGCGCCGGCTTGCCCCTGGGTGAAATCGCTGTCCGACGAGAACATGCGCCCTCTCTCCTCCTGATAATGCCGCGTTTTGCGGTCTTGTCTGCGCGCAAGGATAGTTGCGTATCGCTACTAATCGGATGATAGGCCGGATGGCCCGCTCTGCCAACCCGCCCGCGCGCCTGACTTTGCCTTCGGCGCCACCCATCAATGTGGCCGCTCGGGACATGGCTGGCAAGCCGGACATCTGCCGATGGGCGGTGCGGCACCCGGCGGCGGCCCCTGCTCATGGGTGGGTGCTGCGATTTTGATTCCCAAAAATTGTATCTATAATGAAAAAGTACGAATGATTGCATGATTCGGCGCCTCCAGAAACGGGTTCTTCATGAGCCAGATGCTGATCCAGACCTATCTCGCCGAGCTCGACCGGCTGCGGCGGTTCTCCGGGGCGAATTCCGAGCAGATCATCCGCGAGGCCTTCAAGGACCTGCTCAAGGGCTATGCCCGCGCGCAGCACCTGATCTTCGTTCCCGAGCTCGAATACGAGACCGGAATGAAGCGCAAGGTCTATCCCGATGGCAGCATCCTGCACGAATTGCGCGTCGCCCATGGGTTCTGGGAGGCCAAGGATACCGGCGACGATCTCGATACCGAGATCGCACGCAAGTTTCGCAACGGCTATCCGCAATCCAACATCATCTTCGAGAATTCCGAGACGGCGGTGCTGATCCAGGACCGGCAGGAGGTGATGCGCTGCGCCATGCGCGATGTCGATGCGCTGGCCGCCCTGCTGGAGCGCTTCTTCGCCTGGGAGCGGCCGGAGATCGCGGAATTCCGCGCCGCAGTCGCCCAGTTCAAGCGCGACCTTCCCGCCGTGCTCGACGCCTTGCGCGAGAAGATCGATACCGCCTATGCGGCCAACGCGCCCTT
>NZ_DATGCW010000118.1:0-21038 GCF_035311605.1 Saliniramus sp. | reverse complement strand
CGCAAGGCCGCCTATCGGCAAAAACGCCCGCTGATCGCGAGCCTCGTCTCCTCCGCCGATATCGAGCGTTTCCTGCTGCATGGCCTCGTCGGACGCCATGATCTCCTGCCCGAGACGATCGCACGCCGCCGCCGCGAGGCGCTTGCCGAAACGCTTGCCATCCGCGATCTTCTGCGCGACCCGCCGATCGGCGTACAGGTGGGAATCGTGCGCGAGACCATCCCCGCAACGAGTTTCCAGATCTTCCGCCAGCCGGATCGCGCGGTTCTGGCAATCAGCCCATTCCGTCTGGGCGAACAGCCCAATGTGCGCGTCGGCGCGGCCTTGATCACCTCGGCCCCCGAGGCGCTGGATCTGCACGAATCCATCGCGCAACAGCTTTGGCAGCGGGCCTTTCGCGGCTCCGAGGGCGCCGATTACCTCGATGATCTGATCCGGCGCTACGGCATCGGCGGGTCCTGAGGTGCCCAAACATGCGGCAGTGACTGCCTGATCTATGGTCTCAAAAATGAGATCATCGCTTGACACAACCCCGACTCAACGGCTTCATGCCCTTACGTAAGCAACAAGCATGCGAGGGGATCACACCATGAAGACGCTTTCAAAGACCGCCGTCAGTGCGCTGGCGCTGACCATGACGCTCGGCCTCGCCGGTGGCGCAGCAGCGCAGGAATACACAGCCCGGATCGGCCATCTCGAGCGCGCCGAACAGGCCCGCCACCAGGGCCTCGAAATCGTCGCGGAACTCGTTCGCGAGCGCACCGATGGCAATGTCGTGTTCGAACTGTTTCCCGCCGGCCAACTCGGCCAGGCCCGCGAGATGAACGAGGGCGTACAGCTCGGCGTGATCGAGGGTACCGTCTCGCCGGCGGCCTTCCTCTCGGGCTTCAACCCGGCCGTGTCGATTCTCGACGTGCCCTTCATCTATCCCGCCGATCGCGAAGCGGCGAACGAACTGCGTACCGGCGCCTTCGGTGAGGCGATCCTCGCCACCTTCGACGAAATCGGCGTCAACGCCATCGCCATCTGGCCGAACGGGCGCAAGAGCTTCACCTCGAACAAGCCGCTCGGCTCCGTCGAGGATTTCGTCGGCCAGCATTTCCGCGTGATGGATTCGCGCGTGCTGATCTCCCAGTTCGAGGCCGTCGGCGCCTCCGCCATCGCCCTTCCCTTCGGCGAACTCTACACCGCGCTTCAGACCGGCGTCGTCGATGGTCAGGAGAATGCGCTCGATACGATTTCGGCGATGCGTTACGACGAGGTCCAGACCAACCTGCTGGTTTCCGAGCACGGCGCCAACGAAGACATCGTGATGTTCAATCCGGACTGGTGGAATTCGCTCCCGGACGCGTATCAGACCGTTATCGTCGAGGCCTTCGATGAGGTCCGCCCGCAGGTCGAGGCGATCAAGGAAGCCTCACAGGCCGCTTCGCGCGAGCGCCTCGAGGAAGCGGGCATGAACATCCGTGACATCACCGATGAAGAGCGCAACACGCTGCGCGAGATGATGTATCCGCAGGCCCGCGACGCCTATGTCGCGCAGACCGGCGCGGTCGCCAATACCATCGTCGAGGTCTACGAGGCCGAATACGAGCGCATCGTCGAGTGATCGCATGATCCGGCCCGGACGACGTCTTCACGGCGCCGTCCGGGCCTTTTCTTTTCCGGCGGTGGAGGGTTTCGTGTCGGCTGCGCTGAAGGCTCTGGAGAAGCTTGAATTCTTCCTGATCGCCGCATTGATGCTGTGCATGGTAGCGCTCTATGCCACCGGCATCGCCGTGCGCGAACTCGCCCCCGCCTGGTCGCGCAACGTCGCCTTCGTCGATGAAGCAACGCGTTATCTGATGGTCTGGATGGTGTTTCTGGGGCTTGGCCTCGCGCTGGCCCGCGGGCGCCAGATCGCCATGAGCGTGTTCCGCGACCGGCTCGGTGATCGTCTCGGGCGCGCCTTACGCAAGCTGATCGATCTCGTCGGCCTCGCCTTCTGCCTCTACATCGCCTGGATCGGCTTGGATATCGCCCAGCGCGTTGCCGCAACCGGGCAGAGCAGCCCGACGCTCGGCATTTCCGCCGGCATCCTCTATGCCAGCCTGCCCGCCGGCTTCGCGCTTCTGGCCCTGCGCTACGGGTTGAGCCTGTTCGGCCTGATCGACCGCTGGAATGCGCGCGACGCGGATGCCGCGACGCTGGAAGGACACTGACATGGGTGTCGCCTTCATTTCCGTCTTCGCGCTGGTGTTGCTGTTTCTCGGTTTCGAGATGCTGCTGGTGCTCGGCGTGCCGGGGCTCCTGATCAAGGAGCTCTATTTCACGCGATTGCCCGACATCGCCATCGGTCAGCGCATCCTGGGCGGGGTGAACCATTCCACCCTGCTCGCCATTCCGTTCTTTCTCTTCGCCGCCGAAATCATGGCGCGCGGGCATATCGCGCGTCACCTGACGACGATGGTGAAGGGCTTTCTCGGCCATCGCCCGGGCGGGATGGGCTATTCCACCATCGCGGGCTCCGCCGCTTTCGGCTCGGTCTCGGGTTCGGCGCCCGCCACCGTCGCGGCGATGGGGCGGATCATGTATCCGGAGTTGCGCAAGGCGGGTTACGGCGAGAAGATCTCGCTCGGGCTGATCGTCTCCTCGGCGGAATCGGCGCTTCTGATCCCGCCCTCCATCACGCTGATCATCTATGGCTGGCTCACCGGCACCTCGATCACCGGGCTGTTTGCCGGCGGGCTGGTGATCGGTATCTTTCTCTCGCTGGCCTTCGCCGCCTACGTCATGGTCGAGGGCAAGCTTTCGGGACGCACCGGCAGCACCCCGATGCCCTGGGCGGACCGCATGCGCAGCGTCAAGGCCGCACTCTGGGCGCTGGGCCTGCCGGTGATCATCCTCGGCGGCATCTATTCCGGCACTTTCACGCCGACCGAAGCCGCTGCGGTGAGCGTGATCTACGCCATCCTGGTTGAACTCGTCGTCTATCGCGAGATGAGCCTTGCCAAGGTCTATACCATTGCCGGCCAGGCGGCGATCACCACCTCGGTGATCTTCGTGCTGCTCGCCATGGGCAGCCTCGTCTCCTATTTCATCACGCTGGCGCAAGTGCCGGGCCTGGTGATTTCCTTCATGGAGACGATCGAGGCGAACTGGGTCGTCTTCCTGATCGTGGTCAACGTCGTCTTCCTGATCGCGGGCATGTTCATCGATCCCAATTCAGCGCTGCTGGTGCTTGTGCCTGCCTTCTATCCGGTGGCGCTGGCCTTCGGCATCGACCCGGTGCATTTCGGCCTGATCGTGTGCCTGAACATCTGCATCGGCATGATCACGCCGCCCTTCGGCCTCGACATCTTCGTCGCCTCATCGACCCTGAACAAACCGGTTTCCGCCGTGATCGCAGGGGTGTGGCCCTTCGTCGGGATCAATATCGGCACGCTCGTCGTCGTCACCTACGTGCCCGATCTCTCGACCTTCCTGCCGCGCCTGCTGCTCGGATAAGGATCGACAACCATGCAAGCCGTGCACGCCGTGCCGCCACAGGCGGATTCCCTCCCCGTTCTGGAAGAGCGCGCCGAAATCCTGCTTCACGAAGCCGTCAACGGAGAATACCGGCTGATGCAGGTCGAAGCGCCGGCCCAGGCGCAGCGCGCCCGCGCGGGCCAGTTCTTCCATCTTCTCTGTCCGCAGGACGATGCGCTCAAGCCCTTCTTCCGCCGCCCCATGAGCATCTATGCGATCAATGCCGAAGGCGGGCGGATCTCCTTTTTGTACAAGGTTACGGGCACGGGAACAAAGGCGCTCGCAAGGCTCGGGGTCGGTGAACGGCTCGACATGCTCGGCCCGCTCGGCATCGGCTTCTCGCTGCCGCCCGACACGACGCCCGGGCAGAAGACGCCGATCGTCATCCTCGCCCGTGGTGTCGGCCTCGCCACCCTCGCCCCGCTGGTCGGCCTTGCCCGCGGCGAAGGCCACGCCGTCACCGCGGTCCTGAGCGCGCGCAGTCCCGATCTGCTGATGTCGGTGGCCGAAACCCGCGCCGCCGGGGCTGAGGCGATCGCCGTCACGGACAGCGAGGGCAATTCCGATACCGGCCATGTCGCAGCCCTGCTCGACGATCTGCACGCGAAGGGCCGCATGGGCGCGCTCTATACCTGCGGCTCGAACCGTCTGCTCAAACTCGCCCAAGAGCATGCCGCGCGCCATGGGCTGTTCGGCGAGGTGGCGATGGAGCAGCAGATGGCCTGCGGGCTCGGCATGTGTTTCTGCTGCGTGCGCGCCTTTCGCGAGGGGGATGCGACGGTGCATCGCCGGGTCTGCTGCGAAGGCCCGGTCTTTCCGCTGGAGGAGGCTCTGGGATGGTAGATCTGTCCGTCGATATCGGCAGCCTGCGGCTCGCCAACCCTGTCATGCCGGCTTCCGGCACGTTCGCCCATGAGCTGGCGCAGGTCTTCGACGTCGATCGCCTCGGCGCACTCGTCATCAAGACGGTGACCGCCGACAAGCGCATCGGCAATCCGACGCCGCGCGTGGCGGAAGTGCCCGGCGGCATGCTCAACTCGATCGGCATTCCGTGCAAGGGGCCGGATCATTTCCTTGCCGAGACCGTGCCGCTCTACAGTGCGTTCAAGGCACCTTTTGTTGCCTCGATCTCAGCCAACACGCCCGACGAATTCGCCAGGCTTTGCGAGATGGTCAGCGTGCCGGGCGTCAGCGCCATCGAAGTCAATATTTCCTGCCCCAATATCGAGGATGACGGGCGTGCCTTCGCCATGCGCCCGGAACCGACACTGGCCGTCATGCGCAAGCTGCGCGCCGCCAGCGATCTGCCGCTCTGGGCCAAGCTCACCCCCAATGCCGGCGAGATCCAGGAAGTGGCGCAGGCTGCTGAAGCCGGCGGCGCAGATGCGCTGGTCGTGGCCAACACGATTCTGGCCATGAGCATCGACATCACCACCCGCAAACCCTCTCTCGGCAAGGTGATGGGCGGGCTCTCGGGCCCGGCGGTGAAGCCGATCATCCTGCGCATGGCCTATCAATGCGCCCGCTCGGTCGCGATTCCCGTGATCGGCTGCGGCGGCATCATGAGTGCCGAGGACGCGATCGAATACATGATCGCAGGCTGCAGCGCCGTGCAGGTCGGCACCGCCACCTTCATTCATCCCTCCGCCATGCTCAACGTGATCGCCGGCATCGAAGCCTGGTGCGCACAGAACGGCGTGGCGCGCGTATCCGACATCGTCGGCGATCTCGCGGAGGCCGGCGATGAGGGCGCGCGCAACTGGGGGGCAGATATGGGCACGGAAAAGCCGAAACCCGGCCAAGCGGGGGCAATGAACTGGGAGGGCGTGGCATGAGCCGCGACTTGTCACGGATCGGGCCGGCGACGCGGGCGCCCGATACGGACTTCATCGCCGGCGAAGGCCGCGCGCTGGCCGAGGCGATCTTCACCCGTGCCCGTGAACTTTCTCCCGATGAGGAAGGCGTCACCCGCCCGGCCTGGTCGCCGGTGGAGAGCCTCGTGCTCGATTATCTCGACGAGGTGGCCCGCGCCCAGGGGCTCGTCACCTGGCGCGATGCGGGGGCCAGTCTGATCATGGCGCGCCCTGGCGATACCGAGGCCGATGTGCGTCGCGGGCTTATCGGCTCGCATGTCGATTCGGTGCCCCAGGGCGGCAATTATGACGGCCTCGCCGGTGTGGTCACCGCCATGCTGGCCCTGATCGCAATGGAGCGCGAGGGCATCGAGACGGCATTTCCCGTGCGCGCCATCGCCCTGCGCGGCGAGGAGAGCGCCTGTTTCGGCCTGCCCTATATGGGCTCGAAGGCGCTGTTCGGCCTGCTCGACGAAAAGGCTCTCGATGCGCGCGACAACCGCGACGGACGCATCCTGCGCGATGCGATGGCTGCCTGCGGTGTCGATATGGAACGCGTCGCCGCCGGCGAGCCGCTGATCGCGGCAGATCAGCTCGCTTTCTTTCTGGAACTGCATATCGAGCAGGGCCCGCTGCTGATCGACCGCAACTGGCCGATTGCGGCGGTGACGGGGATTCGCGGCAATATCCGCCATCGCAACGTGCGCTGTATCGGCGAGGCCGGCCATTCCGGTGCGGTGCCACGCTACCTGCGCAAGGATGCGGTGGTCGCCACCGCCGATCTTTTGATGCGCCTCGACGAACACTGGCAGACGATCCAGCTGCATGGCGGTGATCTTGTCATGACCACGGGTATCCTTCATACCAACACCGCAAACGATGCGATGACGCGCATCCCGGCCGAGACGAGCTTCAGCTTCGAGGCGCGCAGCCAGCAGGCCACGACCCTGCGCGCGATCGAGGCGCTGGTGCATTCCGAATGCGAGATCGTCGCCCGCGAACGCGGCGTGCGCTTCGTCTTCGACGAGCCGGTCCATACAAGCGAGGCCTTCCTCGACAAGAATGTGCTCGCCGCCCTCCTCGCCGCCTGCGAGGCGCAGGAGCTTCCGGCGGAGACGGTGCCGAGCGGCGCCGGCCACGACGCCGCCGTGTTTTCGCAGGCGGGGGTGCCCTCCGGCATGCTCTTCGTGCGCAACCAGAACGGCTCCCACAACCCGCACGAGGCGATGGAGATCGACGACATGCTCTGCGGCGCCCGCGTGTTCAAGCGCGCGGCGCAGGCGCTGGCGCGGGGTTGAGCCGTCCGGCGCCACATGCGGTTTGCGGATTTGTCCGGACCGGATGACGATCACGCAGCGGGGAGATCATCCAGGCGGTGTGCGTTTCGTCAGGTTGTTACCCGTCATCACCGTCGTCGCGCTTGCGCCCCCCGCTCGCCGGCGGGGCGTTGCGCAGGCTGAGGCCGCGTTTGACGATGCTGTCACCGAAGCGCTCGCGCAGGGCGGCGATGGCGGTCTCCCGGCTTTTCTCGCGGACCACCTCGCGATCGGCGAGATCGCCGTGATCGGCGAGCGCGCCATCGACGAGATCGGCGGCGCCGATACCGATCAGGCGGAAGGCGGTGCCGTCGCATTCAGCGGCGAGCATCTGCCGCGCTGCGGCATAGAGCCGTGTTGCGAGTTGGGTCGGCGCCAGGCCGGAGACGGTGCGGGTGCGGTTGCGAAAATCACGCGTCTTCAGCTTGAGCACCACCGTGCGCCCGGCAATGTTACCGGCGCGCAGCCGCACGGCGACCTTCTCGGCCAATTCCCAGAGGATCGGCTCAAGCACATCCAGCCCCGCGATATCCGCATCGAAGGTGGTTTCGCTCGAGATACTCTTGGCCGCACGTTCGGGCTCGACGCGGCGGGCATCCTCGCCCTTGGCAAGCTTTGCAAGGCGCTGCGCGTCATTGCCGGCGATGCGCATCAGGTCGGGCAGTGAGCGGGCCGCGATGTCACCGATGCGGCGGATGCCGGCGCGGGCGAGCCGTTCCTGCGCCACCCTGCCCACACCCGGCAGGATGCCCACCGGCGCACCGGCGAGAAACGCCTTTGCCTCGGTGCGCCCGATGATCGAGAAACCGCGTGGCTTGTCGCGATCCGAGGCGATCTTGGCGAGGAACTTGTTATAGGACAGCCCGACGGAGACGCTGATGCCGATTTCCTCCTCGACGCGTTTCGCAAACCGCGCCAGCGTCAGGGCCGGGCTCGCCCCATGCAGGCGCTCTGTGCCGCCGAGATCGAGAAAGGCCTCGTCGATGGAGAGCGGCTCGACCAGCGGCGTCAGCGCGCGCATCATCTCGCGCACCTGCCGGCCGACCTGCGCATAGAGCGCCATGCGCGGACGGAGCACCACGGCATCAGGACAGGCTTCGAGCGCCTTGAACATCGGCATGGCTGAGCGCACCCCATAGATGCGCGCCACATAGCAGGCGGTGGAAACCACCCCGCGCCGCCCGCCGCCGATGATCACCGGCCGGTCCGCGAGTTCAGGGTTCTCGCGTTTCTCGACCGCCGCGAAAAAGGCGTCGCAATCGATATGGGCGATGGCGAGGCTGTCGCGCTCGTCATGGAGGAGCCCGCGCGGCGAGCCGCAGGACGGGCAGCGTGGGCGTGACCCGCCGGGAACCGGCCCGCTCCACAGGCAATCCCGACACAGATAAGCCCCGATCGGCGGTCTATCCTGCATGCGTGATCTCTATTCCGGCGGTCGCGGCGCAAGGCAGGCATGGGCTGCGACGATGGCATGCGGATCCATATCGAGCTCTGCCGCGATTTCGACGAGCAGGGGCTCGTAGTTCACCACGTGATCAAGCACGGCTTCGAAGAACTGCGGGGTCGTGCTGGCCTCGCGGATCCCGTCCGGACGCAGCCCGGTCAGATCGAAGAATCGCCCGAGACGCTCCTCGTCGGCGACGATGCGTGCAAACACGGCAATGGCGGTTTCGCGGGCCTGGTCTGGTGAAGGCAGTTTCATGAGAATCCCGATTCGGTTTGCCATTCGTTCATGGGTACCGATTTACTATGCTTTGCGGAACGGGAGAATGCCGGCGACGGGCTTAGCGGGGGCCAGCCGGCGCAAACGGGGATCGACCCATGCAGAAGACGGTGCTCATCGTCGAGGACAACGAGCTCAACATGAAGCTCTTCAACGATCTTCTCGAGGCCCATGGCTATGCCACGCTCAAGACCGCGAGCGGGATCGAGGCGATGGAGCTCGCTCGCGCCCACCGTCCGAATCTGATCCTGATGGATATCCAGCTGCCCGAAGTTTCAGGCCTCGAAGTCACCAAATGGCTCAAGGAGGACGAGGATCTGAAATCGATCCCCGTCGTCGCCGTCACCGCCTTCGCCATGAAGGGTGACGAGGAACGCATCCGCGAGGGCGGCTGCGAGGCCTATCTCTCCAAGCCGATTTCCGTGGCGAAGTTTATCGAAACAGTCCGCACTTACGCGGATGCGGGCTGAAAGGACAGAAAATGACTGCCAGAGTGCTCGTCGTCGATGACATCTTTCCCAACGTCAAGCTGCTGGAAGCGAAGCTGACGGCGGAATATTTCGACGTGGTCACGGCCATGAACGGGCCGGATGCGCTGACCATCTGCGAACAGGGTCTTTGCGACATCGTGCTGCTCGACGTGATGATGCCGGGAATGGACGGGTTCGAGGTCTGTCGGCGCCTGAAGAATTCTCCGCAGACCGCACATTTGCCGGTGGTGATGGTGACCGCACTCGACCAGCCGAGTGACCGGCTCAAAGGGCTCGATGCGGGCGCCGACGACTTTCTCACCAAACCTGTCGACGACACCGCCCTGCTCGCACGGGTGCGCAGTCTGGTGCGCCTCAAGGCCGTGACCGATGAATTGCGCACGCGCGCCCTCGCTTCGCGGGAATATGGGCTGATCGGCGACCCGCTGGTGCTCGCGACGGCGGAGAACGGGCTCGACGGCAGGATCCTGCTCGTCGATGATCGCCCCTCGTCCTACGAGCGGCTGGCAGGCTCGCTGTCGCAGTATCATCAGGTCACTGTCGAGACGGATGCCGTTCAGGCGCTGGCGCGCGCGGGCGAAGAAGAATTTGACGTCGCCATCATCAGCCTTGATCTCGCCGATGCCGATGGGCTGCGCGTCGGCTCGCAGTTGCGCTCGCTTGAGCGAACCCGCAACATCGCCGTTTTGATGCTGGCCGAGGCGGATGACCAGAAGCGCATCCTGCGCGGCCTCGAGATCGGCATGAATGATTTCCTCACGCGCCCCGTCGACCGGAACGAATTGCTGGCGCGCGTGCGCAGCCAGACGCGGCGCAAGCGTTTCTCGGACAAATTGCGCGAGGCCGTGCAGGAATCCATGGAAATGGCGGTGACCGATGCCCTCACCGGCCTGCATAACCGGCGCTATCTCGACACCCAGTTTACCGCGCTCTTCGACGAATCACTGCGTCGGGGCAAGCACTTGTCGGTACTCGTCATGGATATCGACAAGTTCAAGCCGATCAACGACACCTTTGGCCATGATGCGGGGGATGAGGTGCTGCGTGAATTCGCCAAGCGCATCCGCTCGCAGACACGGGGCATCGACATCGTTGCACGCTTCGGCGGTGAGGAGGTGGTCGTGCTCGTGCCCGATACCGGGCTCGACATCGCCCGCATCGTGGCGGAACGCATCCGCGCCCATGTGGAAGGCGAGACCTTCGCCATTCACAATGAAACCCGGCGCGTCCCCGTGACCGTCTCGATCGGCGTAGCCTCGCGTCAGCCCGGCGATACATCCCCGCAGGACATGCTCAAGCGGGCCGACCTTGCGCTCTACCGCGCCAAGGAACAGGGTCGCAACCAGGTCGTGGCTGACGCCGCGTGATTGGATACAATTAAAACGAGTATCACTGTTTCTGATTAAACAATCCTGCGTTACAGTGACGCATCCTTGATTCGCAATGGCCGTGGCTGGCCCGACGAATCATCACCGCGCCTGTATCGGAGACGATTTCCATGACGAAAAAGACCCTTGCAGCCTCGGCGCTGCTGATCGGCCTCGTGCCGACCGTCGGCCTTGCCGCCGATGATCAGACGGCCCCCGGCAGCATCGATTTCGCGATGTATTTCAATGCTGACGTGCGTGATGCGGCCGATTGCGCCATGACCGTCGTCGATGGCGCAATCGTCATCGATCCCGCCATCCGCAATCCATCCATGACGTGCCCGGACATGTTCTCATGGAAGCTGTTCACCGAGGTGGTTTCGCAGGAATTCTGGAAAAACTGGGCCGCCGACCAGCAGACCTGGCCCGGCCAGCCCTATGTGATGTGCCAGCCGGGCGATGACGTCACCACTTGCTGCACACCGGATTCTCTGGACAATCCGGGCTACGACGATGCCGAGAACCCGGCCCTGCATTGCCCTTACTTCCCCGGTGACCACCGCGCGGCCGGCGCCACTCCGCCCCTGCCGCGCGCGCAGCCACTGTCGAAGGCTCACGTCACGCAATTCGAGGACAATCTGCGCCGGGTCACGCCGCAACAGATCAACGCGATCGATCCGGGGCGCGTCATCCGGCAATCCATGGCGGAGTTCGTCTTCCGCAACAAACCGATGTTCGACTACGTCTTCGATCATGACCTCTACAACGCCGAAGGTCTGGCGAAGGTGTTTGCCGAGAATGCCCGGGTGATGCGCCAGAACGCGCCGTTCCATAGCGCCAATGCTGGTGGCGCGAGCGCGCGGATCGATTTCCCCGTCGATGCGGTGATGATCAAGAGCAACTGGATCAGCGCTGAGCGGGCGGAAGTGCTGGGCATCCGCAATGATCCCGATAACCCCTTCATCACCATGACGGTCGAATCCGCCGTCACCGACAACAATGCCCAGATCTTCGAGCCCGGCGAGCACTGGCTGGTTTCGTTTCACGTTTCCTCGAAGGACATACCCAACTGGGTCTGGCTGACATTCGAGCACATCAACAATCCGGGACGCTGCGACTATATCGGCTGCAACGATTCCTACGGCTTCGCCTCGCCGGACGACGTGCCCGAGGGCGCCGCGGACAATTTCACCCGCCCGCATGTGATGAGCGACGATCTGCCGATCGCATCGCCGATTTTCGATCCCGGCGGAACCTACGCCTCCGGGCCGATCAGCGCGGGCTTGAAGGGCGTGCTCGACGGGCTCGATATCGGTACCACCGAAGCGCGCGATCCGACCATGCCCAACGCCTCCGATCGCGCCTGGCGCAGCTATCGCCTCAAGGGCAGCCAGGTCGATTTCGTGCAATCGACCGGCCATCGCATCCTTCTGGGGAACTCCGTCACCGAAGGCGGTTTCATGATGTCTTCCTCCTGCATGAGCTGCCATGCCCGTGCCCATGTCGGGCCGGACGGCAAGCCGAGCGTGCTGGGCGTGTTCGAGAATACAGTAGACACGATCGGCTACGGCGAAGGCTCGCTCGGCACACCGAATCCCGACTGGTTCATCTCCAGCCAGCAGCCACCCGCTCTGGAAGCGCTGCAGACCGATTTCGTCTGGGGCTTCTTCTTCGCGAATGATCTGGTGAAGGCGGGCGAATAAGGCGGCATCGGCATGCGCCGCACAGCCGTGAAACTTTCGAAAGACGAGGCCGGCGCCTGATCGGTGCCGGCCTCGTCACAATGCCAGCGCAGGGGTCATGCCGCTGCTCTCCATATCCCAGCGTGCCTGCCAGTCCCCCGCGCTGCGTTCAAGGATCAGATAGTTGCGTTCGGCAATATAGCGCGACCTGTGGCCCGGCAGCGGCCTGATCCGGATCGGATGTTCGGGCAACGGATCTTCACCCAGCAAGGCAAGCGCACCCAGAATCCGCGCCCATCCTTTCGGCGGCGCCCTGTGGGAGATACCCGAGGCGACCAGTTGCTGGAGATGAAGATCATCGCCCAGATCCATGACGGCCCGGGTTGCGAGATGAATCTCGCCGGAAATCGCGATGATGTCGTGCCCGTCACGCCGCGCCATATCGCGCACGAGGCGCAGCATGCGGCGCCATTCTTCGCGATGCGCGCGGCTTTGCCACTGATCGCGGAGATCGTCTTCGTATTTCTGCATCCGCGGGATCGCGACCATCAGCGCCTCGAAGACCGACAGGCGTGGACCCAGCAAGGGCACGCTCGACATCAGAAAGGTGTGCCCGGGGGCGTGGCGCTCGGCTTCGCCGTCCATCATCGCCCAACCGCCACGGCCCATGATGTTGCGCCGGGTCCGTTCCGAGCGCAGGTCGGGAGCGAGAACCCGCAGACCGGGCGCGTGGATGCTCCAGCCGAGATGGGTAGCCTGGGGGTCCGCAAACCGGTCGGGTAACTGACCGGGAACGGTCGCGTTCTGGAAAACCAGAAAACTCTCGTGCGCGACCTTGAACAGCGCCTGTCCGACCGCGGAATACGTGACCGAACGCGGCAGCGACCCCCAGCCGTCACAGATGTCGTGATCGTCCCATTGCATCAGGGAGGGAACGCGCGCAGCCAGCCACGCCAGTTCGGGCGCTTCGTAAAGGGCGGCATAGCGGGCGAAGAAGCGTTCGCGCAGATGATGCTCGAGATCCGCGAGTTCTTCGCCGGACACGTCCTCCGGCACCGTGTCGGGCCAGTCGCGGGTGAGGTCGTGGCCGTGCGTCGCCTCGTCGGCATAGACCTGATCGCCACCATGGAGCATGAATGCAAAGGGCCTGCGACGATGCTCGTCCCGGAGGCGCGACCACATCGCATTGCGTTCGGAGCCTTCACGCTCCATATCCCCGATCTCCTCGCCGTTGCAGGAGACGTAGGCCACGCGAAGATCGCCCGTCAGGTTCCCGGCGATCTCGTAGGAATGTCCGTTCCAGCCATAGGTCGAGATGCGGTCAGCAGGTACTGAAAACCGCGTTCGCCACGCGGTCGCATGATCGTAATCGGTCAGCCGGCAGGCGCGGAAGGTACCACCCTCGGCGTCGATCGGAGGCGGCGCGGCGCCCTTGTCGGTGATGAAGAGGGCGGAGAGATGCAGTTGCGTGTCCGCGACATCATCGAGAAAAAGAATGGGCCCAAGCGGCAAAACGGGTCTGTACGTCATGGATGACATGTTATTCGGGCAAGCTCCTTTGCACAATCATGAAACCTGTGATGCGCAGAGAATCCGGGTCATGCCTGGACGTGGCTTGCGCGGAAATTGCAGCCGCATGCGCATCCGCGTTTTCCGTGCCACGGATCACGCGCGGTCTGACGGGTCCGGATTTTCGCGATTTCCGCATCATAATCTTCACCCGATTGTCCTCAGAAGGGCTAGCCATCGGGCACGCGAGCGCGTATAAGCCGCCTCGAAATCGGATCGATCAGGGCGCTGCGGCCTGCGGCGCCCCGATTGTTTTTGACATGTGGGCGTTTGATATTGTGTGCAAAGCGAATGCCGGCGCGGCGGTTCGCGAAAGCCACAGGGCAAGCCACCACGCTTGAATGCGCGCATACCTGTCTTGACCGATGGCGGGCGGGCGCGTCCAGTGACCGGAGAAGTGAAATGGCTGTTCCGAAGAGAAAGACCACGCCGTCCAAGCGCGGCATGCGCCGTGCCGCCGATGCGCTCAAGAAGCCGACCTATGTCGAAGACAAGGATTCCGGCGAACTGCGCCGTCCGCATCATGTCGATCTGAAGACCGGCATGTATCGCGGTCGTCAGGTCCTGACGGTCAAGGCGGACGACTGAGGCGCCGACGGCGCTTCCCGCCACGGATCGGCTGATACATGATGTACGCCCTGCCGGCAAATACCGGCGGGGTTTTTCGCGTGTATCCGAGTCAATCCGCATTGAATTTAGCCACAAAGACGCGCATCCTGCACAAGAAGGCAGCGATTCCCGTTGCCGCAAAGAAGGAAAGGGTATGGCGCTGACTGCAGTGTCCGATCATGAAGCGCAAGCTTCAACCACCGCCCCGGAGAACGGCGCAACCGCTCTCGATCTGGAAGGATTGCTCCCGCTGGTCCGCTCGGGCCTTGAGGACATGAAGGCGGAGGATCTCGTCGAGATCGATCTCGCCGGAAAGACCTCCATCGCCGATGCGATGATCGTCGCCACGGGCCGCTCCGACCGGCATGTCGGCGCGATCGCCGACCGGCTGATCAGGGATCTCAAGGATCACGGCTACGGGACCGCCCGTGTCGAGGGTTTGCCGGCCTGTGACTGGGTGCTGATCGATACCGGCGATGTGATCGTCCATGTCTTCCGCCCGGAAGTCCGCGGCTTCTACAATCTTGAAAAGATGTGGGGTGCGGACCGTCCGACGGAAGCGACGGGCGGCTGAGCCGCAGGGGTTGCGATCGCTCGCGCGGCGCATTGATCGCGGGCGCGTGGAGGAAACGCGTGAAGCTGACGCTACTCGCCGTCGGGCGTCTGAAGGCGGGGCCCGAGCGTGAACTGGTCGCGCGATACGGCGCCCGCATCACCGCCAGTGCCCGCCCGCTCGGGCTGAGCGGACCGGAGATGATCGAGATCGCCGAATCACGCGCGCGGCGCGAGGATGACCGACGCAGCGAGGAAGCACGCGCCATCGGCAGTCACCTCACCCGCAGCACGGGCAGTGGATCGGGCAACAGCGGAAACAGACGGCTGATCCTGTTCGACGAGCGCGGCAAATCCCTGTCGAGCACGGGTTTCGCCGATCAGATCGCCGCCTGGCGCGATGATGGGGTTGCGGCGACGGCTTTCGTCATCGGCGGCCCGGACGGGCTCGACCTCTCCCTAACGCAGGAAGCAGGATTGACCTTGTCCTTCGGACGCCTGACCCTGCCGCATCAACTGGTGCGGGTTCTGGTCATGGAGCAGATTTACCGTGCATTAACCATCATCGGCAGACATCCTTATCATCGTGCCGGTCACGGCGATTGAAGTCATGGTTCCGGCATGGCTGGGGGCAGGACATGCGGCGAGATATGCGGCAAGACACGCGCATGCACGGGCAAGGCGAGGCGAGAACGAGCCGTCGCCCCGACGCCGGCGCGCCCGGCGGCCCCGGCGCGGGAGGCGTCGAGTGCGGCCTCACCGCGAGATCCCTGCTGATTCTCGCGCTTTTGGCCGGCGCCGTATTCTCCCCTGTGCTGCCACTCTCGGCCCCTGCCCTCGCGCAGGAAGACGAGGCCACGGAGCCGGCGGTGGGGCCCGGCGAGGCGGCCCGCGACCTGCGCGCCCGCGAGCTGGAAGAGGTACGCCGTGATCTGGAGCGCGCCGCGCAGGCCGAGCGGGAACTCGCCGAGGAAATCGCCACCCTCCAGGAGGATCGTGCGGCACTGGCCGAGGCGCTGATCGAGGCCACCACCCGCATCCGCGACAACGAGGCGCGATCGGAGGCGCTCACCGGACGGCTCGAATCGCTGATCGCTTCGGAAGCCGCGATCCGGCGTTCGCTGGAGGCACGGCGTGACGTGATCATCGAGGTTCTCGCCGCACTTCAGCGGATGGGCCGGCGCCCGCCGCCGGCGGTGCTGGTCCGCCCGGAGGATATCCTCGCGGCGGTGCGCACCTCGATGCTGCTCGGCGCCGTGGTCCCGGAATTGCGTGCCGAGACGCGCGCGCTCGCCGCCGACCTGCAGGAACTGGTCGATCTGCGGCGCATGATCGCGCAGGATCGCGAGGCGCTCGCTGTCGAACTCGCCCAGCTCGACAGCGAGCGCCGGCGGCTCTCCGCGCTGATCGAAGCGCGTCAGGAGCGGCTGCGTGCCGCGCAGGACGATTTTCTCGAACAGAGCGAAAGGGCGGCAACACTGGCGGCCGAGGCGGGCAATCTCGAAGAATTGATCGCCGCAATGGAAGAGCAGATTGCCGCAGCCCGTGCGGCCGCGGAAGCCGCCCGCGCCGCCGATGCACGCCTGCGCGCCCAGACACAGGCGCGTTTCGCCGAGGCCGCAAGCCTCGATCCCGCCAGGCTTTCACCACAGATACCCTTCGCACAGGCTCGCGGGCGCCTGCCCTTGCCGGTGTCCGGCTCGCTCACACGGGCTTTCGACGAGCCGGACGATATCGGCGGGCGCATGCAGGGCGTCGTGATTTCGACACGCTCCGGTGAGATCGTCACGGCTCCGGCGGATGGCTGGATCGCATTTGCGGGAGCCTACCGTTCCTTCGAGCGTCTCTTGATCATCAATGCCGGCGACGACTACTATGTCATGATGTCCGGCATGGAGAATGTCACCGTCGATGTCGGGCAATTCGTTCTCGCAGGGGAGCCGGTCGCCATGATGGGGGCGCAGGCTTCGGTCTCTCCGGCCATGGGACTCGTCGACGCGGAGGGGCCGGTGCTCTATGTTGAATTCCGCAAGGATGGCGGGGCGATTGATCCCGCACCCTGGTGGCAGGATACGATACAGGAATCGCGTCACGTTACGCCAAGCGAAAAGGTTCGCGGATAATGCGCAAGCTTCCAATACTGATGATCGGCGCGCTGGTCGGCGCCAGCATGGCGACGCTGGTGTCGCAGACACACGTGCTCACATCGACCACGGCCGTCGCCGCCTCTGCCGAGACCTACCGTCAGCTGAGCCTGTTCGGCGATGTCTTCGAGCGCGTGCGTCAGGATTACGTCGAAGAGCCGGAAGAGGCCGATCTGGTCGAGGCCGCGATCAACGGCATGCTCACCTCGCTCGACCCCCATTCCAGCTACATGGATCCGCGTTCGTTCCGCGACATGCAGGTACAGACACGCGGTGAGTTCGGCGGACTGGGCATCGAAGTCACGATGGAGGACGGGCTCGTCAAGGTCGTCGCCCCGATCGACGACACACCGGCCTTCAATGCCGGAGTCATGGCCAATGATCTGATCACGCATATCGATGGCGAACAGGTTCAGGGCATGACGCTGAGCCAGGCCGTCGAACTGATGCGCGGCCCGGTCGATTCGGACGTCACCCTGCGCATCCGGCGCGGCAATGCCGCCGACACGATCGAGGTCAACATCACCCGCGACATCATCCGCGTGCGCCCGGTCCGCGCCCGCGTCGAGGACGATATCGGCTATCTGCGCGTGACCGCCTTCAACGAGCAGACCTTCACCAATCTGCGCAGCGCGATCCAGGAGCTGAAGGGCGACATCAGCGAGGATCGGCTTCAGGGCTTCGTCATAGACATGCGCAACAATCCCGGCGGTCTGCTGGATCAGGCGATCATGGTCTCGGACGCCTTCCTCGATCGTGGCGAGATCGTTTCGACGCGCGGGCGCGACCCGGAGGAGACCCAGCGGTTCTCGGCCAAGTCCGGCGATCTGACAGACGGTCTGCCGCTGGTGGTTCTGGTCAATGGCGGCTCCGCCTCGGCGTCCGAGATCGTTGCCGGTGCATTGCAGGATCACGAGCGCGCCACGCTGATCGGCTCGCGCTCCTTCGGAAAGGGCTCGGTCCAGACCATCATTCCGCTCGGCGGCAACGGTGCTTTGCGCCTGACAACGGCGAAGTACTACACGCCCTCCGGCCGTTCGATCCAGGCGCGTGGTATCGACCCGGATATCGTCGTTCTCCAGGATATCCCCGAGGAACTGCGCGGGCAGGACGAGACGCAGGGCGAAGCGGGCCTGCGCGGGCATCTCAGTGGCGAGGATGAGGAGGCCGGCGGCTCTTCGGCTTATGTCCCCAGCGATCGCGAGGAGGACAAGCAGCTTCTCGCCGCCCTCGCCTTCCTGCGTGGCGAGCAGCTCGACGCCTTCCTCACCACCGATGCCGAGAACGAGACGGCGCCGAACTGAGGCCCTGCACGAGCAATCCGATCGCGCCCGCCATTCCGGAAAGGAGTGGCGGGCGTTTTCATCTGCCTCTGTCGTGCCCCGCCTGCGGCGAATGGGTCACAGCCGGTATTTTCCCGACGCAATGATGCTATAGATCGTCGCGCGGTAACGCGCACGCCCCCGGGGCGGCATCATCGAGCAAGAGGCAAGGCATGCTTCCGGATATCCGCGATTACGAAGGCCTGTACGCGCGTTTTTCCTGGGCGATTCCCGAGCGCTACAATATCGGGGTCGATATCTGCGACCGTTGGGCGGCGATTGATGCCGGGCGCCCCGCCGTGATCGAGGTCACGCCGGATGGTGAGACGCTGGTACTGGATTACGCCGGGCTGCGTGACGCCTCGAACCGCCTCGCCAATGCCCTGCGCAAACGCGGCATTCGCCCCGGTGATCGCGTCGCGGTGTTGCTGCCGCAAGGCCATGCCGTGCCGATCGCGCATGTGGCGATCTACAAGCTCGGCGCCATTGCGCTGCCGCTTGCCGATGTCTTCGGCATCGACGCCCTGCGCTACCGGCTCGGCGATTCCGGCGCACGCGCGCTGATCACCCATGCGGGCGGCCTTGCGAAATTCGCCGATGCGGAGGAAGACTTCACGCATCCGGACGTGATTCTGAGCATCGACGGTCCGGATGCCGGTGCAGAGGGTTTCCACGAGGCGAGCGCGGCGGAGAGCGCGGAATTCACTCCGGTCGATACGCTGGCCGACGATCCCGCCCTGATGATCTACACCTCGGGCACCACGGGCAATCCCAAGGGCGCCCTGCATGCGCATCGGGTGCTGCTGGGCCACCTTCCCGGCGTCTCGCTGCCGCATGAATTCATGCCACAACCGGGAGATCGCTTCTGGACGCCGGCGGATTGGGCATGGGCGGGCGGGCTGCTCAACGTCCTGCTGCCGGGCCTGCATTTCGGCGTTCCCGTCATCGCCCGGCGCTTTGCGAAATTCGATCCGGAAGCCGCCTTCCGGCTGATGGCGGATCAGGGCGTGCGCAACGCCTTCATCCCGCCCACGGCCCTGCGCCTGTTGCGCAGCATCAACAATCCGCGCAAGCGCTTCGATCTCGCCCTGCGCACACTCGCCTCCGGCGGCGAGGCACTCGGTGCCGAGACCTTTGCCTGGGGGCACGAGACGCTGGGCCTATCGATCAACGAGTTCTACGGCCAGACCGAGTGCAATCTCATCGTCGCCTCCTGCGCCGCGATCGGGGTGAGCAAGCCGGGCATGATCGGCCGCCCGGTTCCGGGCCACCGCGTTGCGGTGATCGCCGATGACGGGCGCATATGCGCACCCGACGAGCCCGGCCAGATCGCCGTCGCGCGCCCCGATCCGGTGATGTTTCTCTCCTACTGGAACCGCCCGGAAGCGACGCAGGCGAAATTCATCGGCGACTGGATGACGACAGGCGATCAGGGCGTGATGGATGCCGAGGGCTATATCCGCTTCGTCGGGCGCGACGACGACGTCATCACCTCCTCGGGCTATCGGATCGGGCCGACGGAGATCGAGGATTGCCTGTTGCGACACCCCGCCGTTTCACTCGCCGCCGTCGTTGGCAAGCCGGATCCGGTGCGCACCGAGATCGTCAAGGCCTTCATCGTGGTGCGCGACGGAATCGATCCCGACGAGGCACTTGCCGAGGATATCCGCAGCTTCGTACGCAACCGGCTCTCCGCACATGAATATCCCCGCGAGATCGCCTTTCGCGATTCCCTGCCGCTGACCACCACCGGCAAGGTCATCCGCCGCATCCTGCGTGACGAAGCATGAGTGAGGTCTTTTTCTACCACCTTCAACGCCAGCCGCTCGAGCGTGTCCTGCCGACGCTGCTCGAAAAGGCGCGCGCGCGCGGCTGGCGGGCGGCGATACAGGTCACCAGCGAGGAGCGCGCCGCTGCACTCGACGATCATCTGTGGAGTTATGACGAGCAGAGCTTCCTTGCCCATGGCCGCGCCGACGAGGCGGAGGCGCACGAGCATCCGATCGTGATCGCACTCGATTTCACCAATCCCAACGATGCCGCGATCCGCTTCCTCGTCGACGGCGCGGCGCTACCCCCCGATGCCGCGCGCTACGAGCGCCTGATGGTGATCTTCGACGGCCATGACGACGACCAGCTCGCCCGCGCCCGCACGCAGTGGAAGGAAGTCAAGGCTGCCGGCCACGAGGCGACCTACTGGCAGCAGGACGAGAATGGGCGGTGGGGGAAGAAGGCGTGAGGCGGCAACAGAACAGCCGGCTCTCTGGAAGAGGTCAATCTCCTAGAAAAACGGAGGCATCTGCGGAGGCGATACATTGGAAGGCACGTATTCCGGACACAATGCCCCGCCAAAATTGAAGCCAACCGCTATCGTGAGGACCGAGGCGACCATCAGGGCGTAAGCCCAGCGTCCCCAGTCCTTACCGTACAAGAAAGCCAGGCCGAGGGCGCAGAATCCAAAGAATATCGCCACATAATCATAACCGTAACACGCCACGACAAAATTGTTCTGCGTTTCAATCCTCAACTGCTCCAAACCAAAAGATCTTGGGAGCAGCACCATCACCCAGGCAACATAAAATACCCAACCCTTTCGATTATTCGTTGTTCTCGGCATATGTCACTCTGCGCGCCATCGGATCAAGGGCGCGGTTTCCATTGCGCAATAAAAGATATATTTTTTGCGAAAAAGCAATCTTAAATTTTGCATTCCTTCGCATCAATTCCGCTCCACCGGCGCGGATCAATTTATTGACAATGGTTACAAGAAAAAAGTACCCTTCCACCGTTGCCGCTTCGGTGGATTGGAAGACCACTTCGGTGGCAGGTCATTGCGAGGGTGATAACAATCCTGCAATTGCCTTAAGATTCAAACCCCGCTTCGGCGGGGTTTTTTCGTGGCC
>NZ_DATGCW010000117.1:0-2082 GCF_035311605.1 Saliniramus sp. | reverse complement strand
GGGCCGACGGCGACGATTTCGCCCTGCTGCGGCTTCTCCTTGGCGGTATCGGGGATGATGATACCGCCAGCGGTCTTCTGATCGGCCTCGATGCGGCGCACCAGAACGCGGTCATGCAAAGGACGGAACGTCATCTTTCACGTCTCCTGATTGATCTTGCGAGATCGGTTGATCCTCACAGGCGACAGCGCCCGTCACGACACGCGACGCCGCTCGCCCGGCGATCAGCTGGGCGGGGCGATAACGCCATTCAAGAGCGGAGGGTGAAAAAACTGGCACTCTTTATGATCGAGTGCCAAGCGGAACCGTGAAAAAGGCCGTGCCGGATTGGCAGCACTTGCCGTAGAATGCTGCCAACATATTGATTTTAATGATTTTTTTCTTGCACCCTGCTAACGTACCCGGCATCCTGTGACAAGGGATGAAACATCCTGCGATACGTTTTCTCGCCCGCTTGCTTTGCGCCCCGGCGCAGAAAGGAAGTCTCATGTCGGAAGATGCGTTGCGTCCCGCGGGGGCCGTCAGCCCCGCTTTCATCAAGCAGATGCAGGGCTATGGCCTGATCACCGCCGATATACTCTACCGTTTGCCCGACCATCCCGGCCTGTTGCTGAATTTCATCTGGCAGGAATACGATACCGCTCCGCAATTCCCGGTGCTCAAGCGCTTCCTCGATTTCTGGACGCGCGAGATCGACGGCCTGCTCCACAGCGTCACGATCGCCCATTGCGGGCTGATCAAGCCGGCGGAATTCAAGGCCGTCGACGGGGTGCTGCAATTGCATTGAGCGGCAGCCCGCCCTCTCAGGGCGTGACCACGATCTTGCCCAGCGCCTTGCGTGCCGCGATATAGGCGAGTGCCTGCGGTGTCTCGTCGAGGGGGAAGACCTTGTCGACATGGGCCGAGATCACCCCGTCCGCCGCCCATTGCAGCAGGCGTTCCATATGCGCCGCCTGGCCCCTCGGATCGCGCTTGCAGTAAGCGCCCCAGAACACGCCGCGTATGTCGCAGCCCTTGAGCAGCAGGAGGTTGATCGGAATGCGCGGAATCTCGCCGGCGGCGAAGCCGATCACCAGATAGCGCCCGCCCCAGCCCATGGAGCGCACGGCAGGTTCCGCGAGATCACCGCCGACGGGGTCATAGAGCACATCGACGCCCTTGCCGTCGGTGAGGTCACGCAGCCGCTCGCGCAGATTCTCCTGAGCATAATCGACGACCTCATCGGCGCCGCACTGGCGCGCGAAGGCGAGTTTCTCGGGCGAGGAGGCACAGGCGATCACCCGCGCGCCGAGCGCCTTGCCGACCTCCACCGCCGCGATTCCCGTCCCGCCGGCGGCGCCAAGCACAACCAGGGTCTCGCCCTTGCGGATCTGCGCCCGGTCGACCAGCGCATGGATCGTGGTGCCGTAAGTCACCTGCAAACCCGCTGCCTTCTCGTCGGACAGGCCATCGGGCACCCGCGCCAGGCGCTCGGCGGAGGCGATCACGGCCTCGCGGGCGCCGTTATAGCCGCAATAGCCGCTCACGCGCTCCCCGATCTGCCAGCCTTCGACACCGGGACCGAGCGCCGCGATCACGCCGCAGAATTCCGCGCCGGGCGAAAAGGGCAGCTCCGGCTTGACCTGGTATTTGCCCTGGATGATCAGCGTGTCGAAGAAATTCAGCGCCGCCGCGCGCAGATCAACGCGCACCTCGCCGGGACCGGGTTCAGGCACCGGAATATCGGCGATTTCCAGATTTTCCGGCGGCCCCAATGTCCGCGCCAATACGGCCTTCATGCGCACGCTCCTTATGCTGGCTCGGGGACGGGATGAAACGGCGCCCGGAGCTGAAAGCGCAACAGGCAAATCCGCAAAATGGTGCGCGTCTGGCGGGACTCGCACCCGCGCGAATCATCTGGATGCCGGTCGCACAGGCGCGCCCGCGCCGGCGAGCTCCGGATGCGCGTAAGCTTGCGGATAGGGCATCGGCGTGAACGGACCGAGCGGCACGACCCCGTTCCAGGAACGCCCGAAATAGCCTTGGCGACAATGGATCAGTGAGCCGCTTCGTGCGACACGGTCGTGTCGCGAAGGTGGTGGA
>NZ_DATGCW010000116.1:0-17831 GCF_035311605.1 Saliniramus sp. | reverse complement strand
GACTCTTAATCAGCGGGTCCTAGGTTCGAGCCCTAGTACACCCACCACATTCCGGACGGCCCCACCCCAATATATCGTCGATTCGCGCCGTCTCGCTGAGCCGGCCAGGCAGCGGTGACATCTTTCTTGGCGCACCGCAGGCGCCAATGATGCGTGAATCGTCGCCGGACATGTGCGCTCATCGTCTTGTCATGTCGTTCTTGTCATGTCGTTCTTGCTGGTCATGGCGATGGCGGTGCGCGGGTACCCATGCGCACGGCGTCTGTTGAAAACACCGTTTTGCGCGGCATTCTCACGATCCGATTAAGACTCGGGTGACCGGCCGCGCGTCTACTGCCGCTTCTTCACGCGATCAGGTGACGGACTGGCATGCTGCCGACGATTCATACGCAGGCATTGGAATACCACGCGAGCGCCCCGGAGGTCGCGCGGACCTTGCGGGCCTATCGTGAATTCAGCCACCTCGGCGATGGTCTGCCCCCGGCTGAGGCCTTCCTGCATGCCCTCGACCCTGATCTCACGCATGGTATCGAGGTGCTCGCCCCTGACGCAGAGGGCTGGCGTTATGTCCGCTTCGGCTCGGCGATCATGGCGGCCTGCGGCATTGACATGACCGGTAAACGCGTGGGCGCGCATGAGTTGCGCATCGCCGAGTACTATGAAGCCGCCATTGCTGCGATGATTGAGGCCGAGGGCCCGGTTCTTGCGGTCGATCGTCGGTTCGATGGCGGATCGCTGCATTTCTGGGAGCGGCTTATAATGCCCGCCCGCGCGGAAGACGGCAGTATGCGCGTGGTGGCTTATGTGCGTCCGCGGGGCGGTCGGGAAGATCTGCTCGCCGCCATCTTCGAGGCATCGCGCGACGGCATGCTGGTGATGCGCGCCCTGCGTGACCCGGAAGGGTGTTTCGAGGATGCAGAAATCATCATCGCCAACGCGCGTGCGCGGGCATGTTTCGAGGGAAATGCGCAGATGGAGGGCACGCGCCTCGGCGGCCTGTTCCAGGGGGCTGCGGCGCGCAGTCTTCATGCGCGCTGTGCCCGTGTGATCACCCGGCGCATCGCGGAGCGGTTCGAGCTGAATCTCGGTCCGGCGGACGAAACGTCTGATGCAGCCGGTTTGTGGCTGCGGATCACGATCCTGCCCCTTGATGACGGGGCGGTGATGTCTTTCGCCGATATCAGCGATCTCAAGAACGCCCTCATCGAGGCGGAGACCGCCCGGCGGGCATTGGCCCGGGAAGTGGAACTACGGCGACGCCTCGAGGAGGAACTGCGTCAGCTTTCGCTGACCGATGAACTCACCGGTCTCGCCAATCGCCGCGCCCTCGAACGAAAATTGCGGCATGAGACCGCTCGCATACGCCGCTATGGTGGGCGCTTCTGCGTGATCGCGATCGATCTCGATCATTTCAAGCAACTCAATGATACATACGGACATCCGGTCGGCGATGAGGTGCTGATTGCCGTCGGCGCCCTGTTCGCTGACGAGACCCGTCGCAAGATCGATCTGGTGGCGCGCACGGGCGGCGAGGAATTCATGATCGTCACGCCGGATACGGAACTCACAGGTGCCGGAGACCTCGCGGAACGACTCCGGCGCCGCCTGGAGACGACATCTTTCCGGATCGGCTTGCATGAGGTCGCCGTGACGGCGAGTTTCGGCGTGTATGAATATGAACCGCGTGAGGACTATCGCGCCCTGCTTGCCGCTGTCGACGCTGCCTTGTACCGGGCAAAGGATTCGGGGCGTAACAATGTCGTACTTCCCGAGCGTAGAGCGACGCCTGGCGAAGGGTAACCCGCCCTGGGTTGTCGCCCGTGCTGGTTGACCGCGCAGCTGCCCTTGCGCGATAGGAGGCCCCCATGATTCAAATACCCCTAGGGGGGGCAGCTGGCATTATCTGCTTGTGTCAATGTATTCTTATTTTGTTTGATGTATTGTTTCAGTCTGTGTTGCCGACACGAGCAGCCCGGGCAGCGGAATTTCGAGAACCGTGCTGCACAAAGCATCTGGAATGCCACTCCCTGTGCGCCGTAAAATGCCGATTTTGCGGAAAATTCGCGCGGGGATTGCAGAATTTCATGCTATGTTTCGGAATTATTTAGACTCTTTTGCGCACCCTTATGGTGAAGGCTGTTGTTGCCGACAATTCATGAGCGAACCGAACGTGGCTGGTGTTGCATGCCCTTGGTGATGATACTCGACGATCGGGTCACGAACCGGAATATCTTCGCGAAGCTCGCGGCTTCGATTTCCGACGACGTGCGCGTCGAAACACATGGCGATCCTGCTTCCGCCCTTGCGGCGATAGGGGCTCCCCTTCCTGATCTGGTCATCACCGATTACAAGATGCCCGGCATGAACGGGGCGGAGTTCGTGCGGCATTTCCGCCAGATTCCCGGCTGTGAGGACGTGCCGGTGATCGCCATCACCGTCTACGAGGAGCGCAGCTTCCGGCTGGCGGCACTGGAGGCCGGGGCGACGGATTTCCTGCTGAGCCCCGTGGATCATGCCGAATTCCTCACCCGGGCGCGCAACCTTCTGCAGATGCGTCGTCAGGCGCTGATCATCAAGGGGCGTGCGCATGATCTCGAGCGCGAGCTTCAGGATAGCGAGCGTTCACGCCAGCAACTCCTGCGGGACAGCAAGGAGCGGCTGGCGCAGGTCATCGATACGGTGCCCGCCTGTGTGGGCGCCTTCGATCGCGATGGCGCATGCATCTTCCTCAACAGCCGCGCCGCAGCGCGTTTCAATGTCGATGCGCATGGCGCGATCGGTCAACGCGCGGATGCGCTGCTCGGCGACGAGATGGGCGCGCGCTCGCTCTCCCTCGACCAGATGGTGTTTCGCTCGGGCGTGGCTCTGCCGACATTCGAGGAGGAATCCGCCGCGCAAGATGGTGGCGAATCCGAATACTGGCTCACGACCAAGTCGCCTCTGCGCGATGGCGACGGAATGATCGCGGCAGTGCTGACGAGCTCTCTCGACATTACCGACCGCAAGAAGGCCGAGCGACATCTCGTGCATCTGGCCCATCATGATGCACTGACGGGCCTGCCCAACCGGACGTTCCTGCAGGACCGGCTGCGTCGCGAAATCGCCCGGGCCCGCAGGGGCGATCGGATCTTCGCTCTGCTCATGCTGGATATCGACCGGTTCAAGACGGTCAATGACGCGCTGGGCCACCATGCCGGCGACGCATTGCTCTGTGCCGTGGGCGAGCGTCTGGGAAACCATATCCGCAAGAAGGATGTGCTGGCGCGCCTGGGGGGGGACGAGTTCGCCTTGCTGTTGTCGGGAATCCGCAATCCACAGGATGCGCTGGACAGGGCCGAGCAGATTCTGGGCGCACTGAAGCAGCCGTTCTCCATTGCCGGCGAGGATATCGTCGTGGGTGCGAGTATCGGTGTCGTACTCCATCCCAACGACGGTGACGATGCCGAGGATATTCTCAAGAAGGTCGATATCGCCATGTATCGGGCCAAGGCGGAGGGGCGCAATCTGTACCGCGCCTTTGATCCGGCGATGATGTCGAGTGCACGCGGCGAGATTACCCTCGAAGCCGAGTTGCGCCGCGCTCTGGCCAATCAGGAATTCGAGCTTTTCTATCAGCCGCAGATCGACCTGCGGACGAACCGCATCGTCGGCGCCGAGGCACTGATCCGGTGGCGACATCCCACGCGCGGGCTCGTGCGCCCGCTGGACTTCCTGCCCTTCGCCGAGGAGACCGGGCTGATCATCCCGATCAACGAATGGGTGATCGCACAGGCCTGCAGCGAGGCCCGGAGCTGGTGCGCACATGGATTGCCGCCCTTGCGTGTCGCGGTGAATCTGTCACCGGTGCAGTTCCGCAACCGCAACATGGTGGCCCTGGTCGATGATATTCTCGAACGGACCGGGCTCGATCCGAAGCGGCTGGAGCTGGAGCTCACCGAAACCATCCTGATGCATGATGCGGATGCCGTGACGATCGAATTGCGCGAACTGCGCAAGCGTGGCGTCAGTGTGTCGATCGACGACTTCGGCACCGGCTATTCTTCGCTGGCCTATGTCAAGAAGTTCCCCGTCGATCGGATCAAGATCGACCAGAGTTTCGTGCGCAATCTCACCAGCGATCCCAATGACGCCGCCATCGTGCGCGCCATCGTCAATCTCGGTCATTCGCTCGGAATCGACGTGATCGCGGAGGGCGTCGACAGTGCCGACCAGGTTGAGATGCTGCGGGCGGAGGGCTGCGAGGAAGCGCAGGGTTTCCTCTTTGCCAAACCGCTGCCGGTGGAGGAGTTCCTCGCATTGGTTCAGGCTGACGCGGCGGTGGCGCGCTCGGCATGAGCGAAAGCGGGAGGGCAGCCGAGATGGGCGCGGGTAACCGTTTGGCGCAGAGGTACGGGCATGCGGCGAGCGGGCCCGGTTCTGCAGAGCCGCGCGCAACGCTACTGCAGCGCCTGCGCCCGTCCCGGACATTCGCCAATCGGCCCGATACCGAGCATGAAATGGTGATGAACCGTCTCGTGATCGGTTTCCTCGCTGTGATCTATCTGGTGGTGAAAGACATCTTTTTCGGTACATCCGGAATCGGCGCGCTCTATCACATCCCGATTCTCTACTGTCTGGGCGGGCTCGCCCTTCTCGGGCACATGTTGCTGTTCCCGGGCATCTCACCGATGCGCCGCATCGCGGCCATGTTCATGGATCTGGGTACGCTGAGCTTCGGGCTGTATGCTGGCGGAGAAGTCGCGGCGATCCTCTACCCGATCTATCTTTGGGTCATTTTCGGAAACGGTTTTCGGTTCGGTATTCCCTATCTGCTCGCTTCTGCAGCACTGTCGATGGCCGGTTTCGGTCTGGTCTGCCTTTTCGATCCCTATTGGGGAGAGCACCCGGTTCTGGCCACGGGTTTGCTTGCAGGGCTTCTGATCATTCCCGCATATGCCGGAACCCTCATCCGCAAGCTGTCACTCGCCAAGCAGCAGGCCGAAGATGCAAGCCGCCAGAAGAGCCTCTTCCTCGCGAGTGTCAGCCATGAATTGCGAACGCCCTTGAATGCCATCATCGGTATGGGAGATCTGCTTCGCGATACGCCGCTCGACGCTGAGCAGCAGGATATGGCGCGTACAATCCGCACTTCGGGGCAGGTGCTGCTCGATCATATCAACGATATTCTGGACTTTTCGCGTCTCGAGGCGGGCCGTATGCCAAGCGAGACGACAGTCTTCGATCTTCATGAGTTGATGCACGATGTGTCCGCCATGGTCGGGGCGCAGGCGCGCACGAAAAATCTCGAATTCCATATTCACGTTGACGCTCGTATCCCCTATACCCTTGAGGGAAATCAGCGCCATTTGCGTGAAATTCTCATCAATCTCGTGGGTAATGCTGTAAAATTTACAAAGACTGGTCATATTGCCATTCAGATCGATCACGTGGTGCAGTCTTCCGATAACGTGTTGCTGGATATAGCGGTAGTCGATACGGGGATCGGGATTCTCCCGGAAGCGAAAGAGCGAATCTTCGAGAGTTTTACGCAGGCTGACGAGACCATTATGAACAGGTACGGAGGCACTGGTCTCGGTCTGGCCATAACCCGTCAACTCGTCGAAATGAATGGTGGCGACATCGATGTGCAGAGCAAACCAGGGGAGGGAAGCTGCTTCCGGTTCAGTTTTCCGACGCGACTGGCACCTTCCACAGAAGCGATGCCGGTGGCGGAACCGCATGATTGTCGCCCCTTGCTGCTGAGTTTTGCCGATGATGCGGACGAACTCGCGCGCGCATTCGGGCAATTGGGAGCAGAGCCGCGCCTGACGCGCAGCCTTGATGAGATATCGTGGCTGATTGAGGCAGAAGCCGAACGCGCCTCAAGGCCTTCACCGGTGATGGTCGATTTGCGCGAAGGTCTTGCCGATGCAGGTGATATCGTGGAAAGGCTGCGCCGGATCGACCCGCGGCACGGTCGCAAGTTCATTGCGCTTGGCGCAACGCAGGACCATTCTGCTTTGGCTTCTCTGCTGCGTTACGCAACGCGTCTGCCCTGGCCGGCAACAAGCGAGATGGTTGCCCGCGCCTGGCGGATAGCGCGCTTCAGCGCGATCGTGGAAGCACAGGCCCGCCCGGCATATAGCTCTGATTCAGCGGGCTCGGGCCAAAATCTGCAAATCCTCGTGGCGGAAGACAACACGACGAACCAGAAAGTTATCGGCAAGATCCTGGAGCGAGCCGGCCATCGTGCCACAATGGCCGAAAACGGACGTTCAGCATTGAGCATGATGCGTGATCATGACTTCGATATTGTTCTCATGGACGTGAACATGCCGGAAATGAACGGTATTGAGGCCGCACGTATTTATCAGGCCGAAACCGAGCCGGGCCGACGGACACCGATTATCGCACTTACGGCGGATGCGACACCTCTTGCCCGGCAGGAGTGTATGGCTGCGGGGATGGCGGCTTGTGCGACGAAGCCGATCGAGCCGCAGGCGCTGTTTTCGCTGATCAATGACATCATGTCAGCCCAGTCCAACAAATCGCCGGCGGCTCTTGGTCCGGAAGTTGTTGACGCGGATAGCGATGAAAGCTGCTCTGACGTCGATACGGATTGTATCGGCGGCAGGAATCCCGTAGCGGGCAATTTGCAGCCTCCCCCGGATCATCAATCCGATACCGACGAAAAGGCTGATGCGCGTTCATCGGCTTGTCCGGTGGATCACGATACACTTGCGCGTCTCGAACAACTGGGCGGTAGTGCTTTCCGCGATGATGTCGTCGATGCCTTCATCGCCGATGCACAGAGCATTCTCGAAGAACTGGACGTCGCTTTGAAACAGGTTGACTCGGAGGGCTTTCGTGATTCGATTCATGCGCTTCGCAGTTCTGCCGCGAATATCGGCGCGTCACGCATGTTCGAGATCGGCCTTACCTTGCGCGCAATCGACGATGCCGAACTGGCGGTGAAGGGTGCGCAACATGTCGAAGAGTTGCGCGATGCTTATGACGATGTGTGTCGTGAAGTTGCGCGGCTTCGTCAGGCTGCATAGAGAGACGCTGTTCCTGCGGCGCCATATTTCGGTGGCGCCGCAAAGAAAAATCCTGATTCGAGGCAATCAATACGATTTTCTGGCGGCAATACGGGCTTCCGGAAAACCCTGCGCATTTCCCTGGAAGTTTCAGCTTGCCGCCGCATGCGCATTGGCTTCGCGGCGATGCTGCGCATCAAGAATACGCATCATCTTGCGCAAGTCTGTCGAGGTCAACTGCATCGCGGTCTCGACCCAGAGTGAAACGATATCGGCGAGTTCTTCATAGGGAATAGCATTTGCGCGCCGAGAAGCCGCATACATCGCGCAATGGGCATTGTGGCGCCGTAAATTTCGCGCTGTGTAAGCCTCCACGGCTGCTTCCCCCCCGCCGGGCTCGGCCAGGACCTGGATTATGCCGCGCTCGTACAACTCTTCGGCTGAGAACGTCTCGCCACTGTTGATCAGCCGCTCCGCCTCCGCTGCGCCGAGCTTGCGGCAAAGGAAGCTGAAGGCACCCATTCCGGGAAAGAGGTTGAACAGGACCTCAGGGAAACCGAAGCGGGCTCCCTTTTCGGCGATGATGACGTCACAGGAAAGCAGCGCCTCGAAACCGCCCCCGAGGGCTGAGCCCTCGGCCAGCCCGATCGTCACAACAGGAAGCTCGTAATTGACGTAATTGGCGTAGACGACATCGATACAGGCTGTCGCGTAAGCGTGTAGCGCGTCACGATCTCCCGCAAGGATGGCCTGAGAGAAATACGACAGATCCCCACCGAGGTTGAATACGCCGGGATGGCGCGAACGGATGACGATGTAGCGAAACGGCGCGCTGCTCGCCCCAGCTTCCCGAGCCGCATTGAAATGGCGATGGAATGATTCCTGGACACCCGACAACCCGCGCAGGAGGGCGGGTGTATAGGTCGGGCGGTCCGTAGGGATCATGTGGCACCAGTATGTCGCACGCTTTACGTCGAGATGGACCGAGATTTCCTCGTAATTCTCCTGGCTGATACTTTCGGCGAGCGCCTGGATGCGCGTGTTCGTCGCCTCGGATGTCAGCGGTGCGCCGTGTCCGCCCTGTTTGAGGGCGTCGAGGGCTTCGAGATGTGTCGGGCGCTGCTGCAATCCGGATGAACGACGGAAGAAATCGACCCCCGCACCTGCGCGCTTCAGCGGCAGACCGGGGCGGGTCTCCGCCGATGGTTCGGTCGATCGCGAGACAGTATTGACACTCATGGTTACGCCTCATCTCGGTTGCCGCTCCCGATCGGAGCGCTCCCGTCCGCCGCAGAGACTATCGCGTCCTTCGATTGTGAAGGGAACCGCTAAATTGCTCCACCGCAGGTTTACCATCTGTTAACGTTAATTTGCCGCGTAGCAGCATGAGGCGCAATAATAAATTGTATTTCATTTTCGTGAAATGAGCAGAAAAATGCGGCAAACGCTGAATTTTTGATCGGAGACCGATTCTCGCGCGCTGGAGAACCGATCATGCAGGCGAATTTCCGACATCGTGCCGCTGTGGTTCCACACAGGCGCGTATCGGACACAACCGTCATCCATGGGAATGGAAAAGCCGCACTTCGGGCGAGGATATGCGTGAGCGGGTCGCCGCTCATGCTGATTGCGTACAATCAACAGTCATTGTTTTTTATTAAGAATTGACTACCAGCAATGTCGCCAATGTGTTGCGCACCGGATCCGGTATCGCGGCGGGGCGCCCCGTCTCGCGGGTGACATAGACATGCACGAAATGTCCCTGCGCCGCCGCCTGCGGCGCGCCTTCGCGGAAGACGCCGATGCGGTAGGTCACCGAGGAGCGCCCCAGCCGCGTCACCGCGAGACCGGTCTCCAGCGCGTCCGGAAAAGCGACCGATTCGAAGTAGCTGCACCCGGTCTCTGCCACGAGGCCGACGACATCGCTGCCGGCGATGTCGAGCAGGCCATTCTCGACGAGGAAGGCGTTCACCGCAGTGTCGAAATAGGAATAGTAGACGACGTTGTTCACATGGCCATAGACATCGTTGTCCATCCAGCGCGTCGGCATCGGACGAAACAGCGCAAAGGCGGCGCGGGGCAGGGGGCGCGGACGGGTGTCGGTTCCGGCGGCTTCGCTCATCGTGTCGTCCTCACCAGGCAGCTTCATAGATGGCCAGAGCATCCGCCCGCGTGACCTCGCGCGGGTTATTCACCAGCAGCCGCGTCTGTTTCATCGCGTCGTCCGCGAGCGTCTCCAGCGCCTCGCGCGGCACGCCGAGATCGCGCAGACGCGGCGCGAGGCCGAGATCGGCCGAGAGTGTCGTGATGGCGTCGATCACCGCCTGCGGTTCGCTACCGCCGGCGAGGGCAGGGAAGATGTCGCCGCCCAGAAGCGCGTAGGCATCGCCACAGACGGGGGCGTTGAAGCGCATGACATGGGTGAGCACGAGAGCGTTGGAAAGGCCGTGCGGAATGCCGAAATGGCCGCCCAGCGGATAAGCCAGCGCATGCACCGCCGCGACAGGCGCGTTGGCGAAGGCCTGCCCGGCCAGCATGGAGCCGAGCAGCATGTCCGAGCGGGCCTCCAGATCGCCGCCCTGATGCACGGCGCGCGCGATCGCCCCGCCCAGAAGCCGCAGGGCCTCACGAGCCAGGGCCCGGGAGACCGGATTCGCATTCGCGCTCGCGCTGGTGAAGGCCTCGATCGCATGAACCATGGCATCGACACCGGTCGCGGCGGTGGGGGCCGGCGGCAGGCCGAGGGTGGTTTCGGGGTCGAGCAGGGCGATATCGGGCAGCAGCAGAGGGGAGACGACGCCCTTCTTCTCGTGGGCGCCGGTCGTGACGATGGCGATCGGGGTGACTTCCGATCCGGTTCCCGCCGTGGTCGGGGCGAGCAGAAGCGGCAGGCGCGGGCCGCTGGCGAGGCCGATCCCGTAGACGTCACCAAGCTCCTGCGGCGTGCCGGCGAGGAGCGCGACGAGCTTGGCTGCATCGAGGGAGGAGCCGCCGCCGAGCCCGATCACGCCCGTCGCATCGCAGCCCCGCGCCATGGCGCAGGCCTCCATGATCACGCTTTCCGGCGGATCGGCGACGACACCGTCGAAAATCACTACGGCATGGCCTGCCCGATGCAGGATCTCCGCGACCTGCGGCACCAGCCCGGTCTCGACCATCCCGCGATCACTGACAATGAGAATGCAGGGCCCGAGCGCCGCCGCATGCTCCGGCAGCCGCGTGATGCTGCCGGCGCCGAAGATCACGCGTGGCGTCGTGGCGAAACTGAAGGGGTTCATAGGGTCTCCTCCGGGATCATGGCGCCTCCGACTGTTGCCGAGGCGGCGTTTTAGCGGCAGAGTAACGCATATTCCGGCACTGACCAGCCGCGTATGCGCCAGACAGGGTGCGAGGAAGGCCATCAATGTCCGACGCGGCCTGACGGATGGCAATGCGCTTACAAAAAATTAGAATTGTCACAAACTAGTTCTCTTGCCGCATTGCCCATTGCCCTATGTTTGTTTAAGCACGCAGCAACGCAAGAATTGGCAGCGCTCGCGTGGTGAATGCACCGGAAGCGCGAGCCCGGTAACCGGGAGATGAAGGATGGCGCAAGCCGAATCCCGCAACCAGACGCCGCGACCCCTGTCGCCGCATCTGCAGATCTATCGCTGGACCTGGACGATGGCCATGTCCATTTTCCACCGTGTGACGGGCGTGGCGCTCTATCTCGGCGCGCTGGTGCTGGCCTGGTTCTTCCTGTCGATCGCTTCAGGGCCGGAAGCCTATGCCGGCTCCGCGTGGTTCTTCGGCTCGTGGTTCGGCTATCTGATCATGTTCGGGTTCACCTGGGCGCTGATGCATCACATGCTCGGCGGCCTGCGCCATTTCGTCTGGGATTTCGGCAAGGGTTTCGAGCCCGAGCAGCGTTTCCTCCTGGCCAAACTGACACTGGCCGGTTCAGTGGGGCTCACCCTGCTGATCTGGATCGTCATCCTGATCGCGCGCTGAGGAGGACGCATCATGGCTGAGAATCGTTTCGACACCGGTACCTCTATTCGCACACCCATGGCCCGCGCCCGCGGGCTCGGCGCGTCCGGCGGCGGCACCGAGCATTTCTGGCAGCAGCGCATCACCGCCGTGGCGAATGCGCTGCTGGTCTTCCCCTTCATCATCATTCTGGCGATGACGGTGGGGCGCCCATACGAAGATGCGATTGCGATCATGTCGCATCCCCTTGCCGCGATCCTGTCTGCGCTCTTTGTAATATCAATAACGATCCATATGCGGCTGGGGATGCAGATCGTGATCGAGGACTATGTCCACGGCAAGGGCGCAAAGGTGGCGGCCCTCCTGGCGAACACATTCTTTGTCGTCGCCGTCGCGGCGGCCAGCCTTTATGCGATCCTCAAGATCGGTCTGAGCCCCCTGCTCTGAGGGAGATGGAAGAAACATGGCGACGAACGGACAAACCAATGGCGGGCCCGCAGTGAACGGCGGGGCCTATCCCATCACCGACCACACCTTCGACGTCGTGGTCGTCGGCGCCGGTGGCGCCGGCTTGCGCGCGACGGTGGGCTGCAGCGAATCCGGCCTGCGGACGGCCTGCATCAGCAAGGTCTTCCCGACCCGCTCGCATACGGTCGCGGCCCAGGGCGGCATCTCCGCCTCGCTCGGCAATATGGGCGAGGATGACTGGCGCTGGCACATGTACGATACCGTGAAGGGCGCCGACTGGCTCGGTGATCAGGACGCGATCGAGTACCTCGTGCGCGAAGCGCCTGCCGCCGTCTACGAGCTCGAACATTGGGGCGTGCCGTTCTCCCGTACGGAAGCGGGCAAAATCTACCAGCGCCCCTTCGGCGGCATGACCACGCATTTCGGTGAAGGCACCGCGCAGCGCACCTGCGCCGCCGCCGACCGCACCGGCCACGCCATCCTGCACACGCTCTATGGTGCAGCGCTCAAGCACAATACCGAGTTCTTCATCGAGTATTTCGCCATCGACCTGATCATGGACGAGGATGGCCGCTGCCGTGGCATCGTCGCGCTCGACATGACGACGGGGACGATCCACCGCTTCCGGGCGCAGATGGTGATCCTCGCCACTGGCGGCTACGGGCGCGCCTATTTCTCGGCGACCTCGGCCCATACCTGCACCGGTGATGGCAATGCCATGGTGCTGCGCGCCGGCCTGCCGCTGCAGGATATGGAGTTCGTGCAATTCCATCCCACCGGTATCTACGGGGCGGGCTGCCTGATCACCGAGGGGGCGCGCGGTGAGGGCGGTTATCTGACCAATTCCGAGGGCGAGCGCTTCATGGAGCGTTATGCGCCGTCGGCGAAGGACCTGGCCTCCCGTGATGTCGTCTCGCGTTCCATGACCATGGAGATCCGGGACGGACGTGGCGTCGGCAAGAACGGCGATCACATCTATCTGCACCTCGACCACCTCGATCCGAAGATCCTGCATGAACGCCTGCCGGGCATCTCGGAGAGCGCGCAAATCTTCGCCGGTGTGGATGTCACCAAGGAGCCGATCCCGGTTCTGCCGACGGTGCATTACAACATGGGCGGCATTCCGACGAACTTCCACGGCGAAGTGCTGACCCTCAAGGACGGCAATCCCGACCATGTGGTGCCCGGCCTGATGGCGATCGGCGAAGCGGCCTGCGTCTCAGTGCATGGCGCCAACCGTCTGGGTTCGAACTCGCTGATCGACTTGGTGGTGTTCGGTCGCGCGGCGGGTCTGCGCTGCGCGGAGATCGTCACCCCCGGGGAGAAGCAGTCGGATCTGCCGGCCAATTCCGCTGATATGGCCCTGTCGCGCCTCGACAAGCTGCGCCATGCCGATGGCTCGACGCCGACGGCCCAGCTGCGCCTCGACATGCAGCGCACCATGCAGAACAACTGCGCGGTGTTCCGTACCGGCGAGATCCTCGGTGAAGGTCGTGAGCTGATCAACAATGTCTGGAAGGCGAGCGACGATGTGCGCGTGACCGACCGGTCGCTGATCTGGAACACGGACCTGATCGAGACGCTCGAATACGAGAACCTCATAGAGCAGGCGGTTGTCACCATGGAATCGGCGGCCAATCGGACCGAATCGCGTGGCGCCCATGCCCGCGAGGACTTCCCCGATCGTGACGACAAGGAATGGATGAAGCACACGCTCTGCTGGGCGGATGTGCCGAACAAGGCGGTCAATATCGATTACCGCCCGGTTCACGCCTACACCCTGTCGAACGAGATCGAGTACATTGCGCCCAAGGCGCGCGTGTACTGAGCTCTGGAAAGTGAAATAATGGCCAAATTCTCCCTTCCGAAGAACTCGCAATACACCGAGGGCAAGGCATGGCCGAAGCCCGAAGGGGCGAAGAACCTGCAGGAATTCCGGATCTATCGCTGGAGCCCGGATGACGGCTCCAATCCGCGCATCGACACCTATCACGTCGATCGTGACGATTGCGGGCCGATGGTTCTCGACGCGCTGATCTGGATCAAGAGCAACCTCGATTCGACGCTGACCTTCCGCCGCTCGTGCCGCGAGGGGATCTGCGGATCCTGCGCCATGAATATCGACGGGCAGAACACCATCGCCTGCACCATGGGTATCGATGAGTGCAAGGCGAGCGGGACCGTCAAGATCTATCCGTTGCCGCATATGCCGGTGCTGAAGGATCTGGTGCCGGATCTGACGACGTTCTTCGCCCAGCACGCGGCGGTGGAGCCCTGGCTGCAGACCGATTCGCCGACGCCGGAGCACGAATGGCGGCAATCACCGGAGGATCGCGTCGAGCTCGACGGGCTCTACGAGTGCATCCTGTGCGCTTGCTGCACTACGGCCTGTCCGTCCTATTGGTGGAACGGCGACCGTTTCCTCGGCCCCGCAGCTCTGCTGCACGCCTATCGCTGGCTGGCCGACAGCCGTGACGAGCGCACGGGTGACCGCCTCGACACGCTGGAGGATCCGTTCCGGCTGTATCGTTGCCACACCATCATGAACTGCGCCAATGCCTGCCCCAAGGGCCTCAACCCGGCCAAGGCGATCGCCAAGATCAAGAAGATGATGGTCGAACGGCACGTCTGATGCGCTCAGCTGCGGCGCAACTCCCTCCCGATGCGCGGTCCTGACTGCGACTTTCGCGTAACAGGCGCGGTCCTCTTGCAGGGCCGCGCTTGCGTTTTTGCGCGTGAAAGGTCATTTCTTGGGCAGGTCCGGAACGGGCGTCCCCCGAGGGCGTTACGGAAAGGGCATAATGCGGCACGCCTTCGGCCTGTCCGAACCAGCTGCGACCCTGATCTCCGGAAGAGCCGGGGACGTGAGGCGGGTTGCGGCTGTTGGGGTGATACGGGCGCCGGGTCCAGAACCGGTGGGGCAATTCGGGACGAAAGCCATGAGCACGAATACAATCGCAGAGACTGCCGGGAAAACCTTCCCCGACCTTCGCGCACAAAGGATCTCGGTAAAAGACATCCCGGGACAACGCATGCCGACATATGGACGCATGATCGCCCGCCTAACGCTCATTGTCGGTCTTGCCGGGGTGATGGCAGCCTGCCAGACGGCGCGCTTCGGCGGTCAGCCGCAACAACGCGAAGTGGTGCGCGATCTCGAGCCCGGGCCCTCGGCGCCCTCGGGTATCGTCATGGCCGAGCCCTTGGGCGCGCCCGGGAGTGACCGCATCGACGACTTCCCCGATCTGGAGCCGCGTATGTCCGGTGCTGATGAACGTCAGCAGACGGCGGCGCTCAGCGAGCCTGAGCAGCAGCGTAGTCGGCTCAGCCGCACCAGCCTGGTCGGATCCTGGAATGCGAGCGAGCCGGGCGGCGGCAGTTGCCGGGTGACCTTGTCCTCGACGCCTGCCCTGGATCTCTATCGTGCATCTGCTTCGGGCTGCAGCAACCAGGAAGTCGCGAGCGTCAACGCCTGGGATCTGCGCGGCAGCGAGGTCTATCTGTACAAGCAGGGCGGCGCCGTGGCTGCGCGGCTTCAGGCTTCACGGGCTTCCATGAACGGCGCGATCTCGCAGTCGGGAGCACCCTTGACGATGTCGCGCTGAACTGGCCGAACCGGTTTCGGCCCCGCCATCACGGCGGGGCATGAGGGATTTCCATGCCAAGCGTCAAACTGCTTTCCGACGACGAATTGAGCCCGGCCGCGCGTGCCGTGTTCGACGATATTCGCGCGACGCGCCAGAATGATTTCGTCAATAATTTCTGGCGCGCGCTCGCCCACGATCCGATCCAGCTGGAGCGGGTCTGGAACCAGGTCAAGCAGGTGATGGGGGCGGGCGCCCTCGATCCCCTGACGAAGGAACTGATCTATGTCGCCATCTCGGTGGCGAACAATTGCGAATACTGCATCGGCTCACATACGGCTGCCGCGCGCGCCAAGGGCATGGGTGAGGCGCAATATCACGAATTGCTCAACGTCATCGCGCTTGCATCGCAGACGAACAAACTCGCCACAGCCCTGCGCGTGCCGCTGGATGCGCGCTTTGCGGATCCGCCCGAAGGCTGATGCCGGCGATCAGGATGAGGCGGTTCCAGTCGTGAATCCGTCCAGAACCTGCAGCAGGCGGGCGATATCTTCGTCACGCGACAGCCGGTGATCGCCATCCTTGATCAGCGTCATGGCCACCGAATCGGCGGGCATGCGCTCCATGGCGGCGAGTGCGTGCTGCCAGGGCACGGCATCATCCTGCATGCCTTGCAGGATGTGGACCGGGCAGCCGGTGAGGATCGGCTCGTCCATGATCAGATTGTCGCGGCCGTCCTCGATCAGCCCGCGCGTGACCGGGTAGCCGGATTCGTCGTACTCGGAAGGGATCATGGCCTTGCCGTCATTCATGATGGCGTTGCGGGTCGCCTCGTCGAATGCCGCCCACATGAGACGTTCGGTGAAATCGGGGGCTGGTGCGATCAGGACGAGGCCGGAGGGCGCGCGGGGGCGGTCATGCACGCGCAGATGCCGTGTTGCGAGCAGCGCGATCCAGCCGCCCATGGAGGAGCCGATCAGGATCGGCTCTTCGCCAGCATGGGCATAGATAACGGCGAGCGCTTCCTCGCACCAGCGCGAGATCGTCCCATCCTCGAACGCTCCTTCCGATTCGCCGTGCCCCGAATAATCGAAGCGCAGGCAGGCGCGCCCGCGCGTGGCGGCGAAATCCACCACGGCCTCAGCCTTGGAGCCGCGCATATCCGACATGAAGCCTCCGAGCCAGACGAGGCAGGGCCCGCTGCCCGGACGATATTCGAAGGCAATCTTTCGGGCCTGCGGCCCCTTCCCCACGGTGATGAATTCCGGCATTGCTTAACGTATCCTCAAGGATCGCTCGTGAATTTGACGGGTGGCATGCTCTCGACAAGGTTCATACACTGGTGACGACACCTGCGCGACCACCCGATGGCGATTTGTTTCCCGCGCCGCCCCGGCATCCTCTGGCCGGGCGTACGATCCTGCAGATCATTCCCGAGCTCGAAGCCGGCGGGGCTGAGCGCACGGCGGTGGATGTCGCGGCGGCGCTGGCTGCGTGCGGGGCGCGGGCGCTGGTGGCGACACGCGGCGGACGGCTGGTGGGTGAATTGCAGGCGGAGGGCGGAAACTGGGTGCGCTTTCCCGCCGATACGAAGAATCCCTTCGCCATGTTGTGGAACGTGCGCCGGCTCGCGCGGATCTGCCTGCATGAGGGGGTCGATCTGATCCATGCCCGCTCACGCGCACCGGCCTGGTCCGGACTGGGTGCTGCGCGGGCGCTCTCGCTGCCTTTCGTGACGACCTATCACGGCTCCTACAATGCGCGATCGGGTGTGAAGAATTACTATAATTCGGTGATGGCGCGCGGTGATGTCGTGATCGCCAATTCGCATTATACGGCGGGGCTGATCACGGCGATGCACCCCCAGGCCGAGGGGCGGTTGCGGGTGATCTATCGCGGGACCGATTTCGCCGCCTTCGCACCTTCTGCCGTGGCGCCCGAGCGGATCGAGAATCTGCGTCGGGAATGGGGGGTCGCGCCGCATGAGCGCGTGGTGCTGCTCGCCGCACGGCTGACCGGCTGGAAGGGGCAGCGCGTGCTGATCAAGGCGGCTGCGCTGCTCAAGAGCTGGGGTCTCTCGGATGTCGCCTTCGTGCTCGCCGGCGATGCGCAGGGGCGTGACGGTTACGTCGCCGAGCTCGAGCAGATGACCGCGGCGCATGATCTGACCGGCATGGTCCGGCGGGTGGGACATTGCACGGACATGCCTGCGGCGTTCCTCGGAGCCTCGGTGGTGACCGTGCCCTCGACCGAGCCCGAGGCCTTCGGGCGCTCGGCGGTGGAAGCCCAGGCGATGGGCACGCCGGTCGTCGTCTCCGATCTCGGGGCGGTGCCGGAGACAGTTCTGTCGCCGCCGCAGGTGATGGCCGAGGAGCGCACCGGCTGGCGGGTCCCCGCCGGCGATGCCGAAGCGCTCGCCGATGCGATCGCGGAAGCGCTGACGCTGGGGGCGAGCGCGCGCGAATCGCTGGCTCTGCGCGCGCGGCTGCATGTGGAGCGGAATTTCTCCCTCGACCGGATGGTGGCGGATACGCTCGATACCTATGCCGCGCTGCTCCAGCGCTGAATCGGGGCGCGAGCGGATCCTTCTGCCCTCAGGTGGACAGCTTTCTGTCAGGCTGACAGCTTTTTTGTCAGGCTGACAGCTTGGCCATCGCCTCCTCGGTCATCTCGAAATTGGCGAAGACGTTTTGCACATCGTCGTGATTATCCAGCGATTCAAGCAGACGCATCAGCTTCTCGGCGGTTTCATCGTCCACTGCGATGGTGTTCTGTGGCTTCCAGACGAGGGCGG
>NZ_DATGCW010000115.1:0-45873 GCF_035311605.1 Saliniramus sp. | reverse complement strand
CCGCGCCGATGTACTGGGCGGTGGGCTTCATCTTCCTGTTCACCGTCGGTGGCGTGACGGGTGTGGTTCTCGCCAATGCCGGTATCGACCGCTACATGCACGACACCTATTACGTGGTGGCGCATTTCCACTACGTACTCTCGCTCGGTGCCGTGTTCATCATCTTCGCGGGCATGTATTACTGGTTCCCCAAGATGTCTGGCTACATGATGCCGGAATGGATCGGGAAGCTGCACTTCTGGATCGCCTTCATCGGCTCGAACATCCTGTTCTTCCCGATGCACTTCCTCGGTCTTGCGGGAATGCCGCGCCGCTATGCGGATTATCCGGATGCCTTTGCGGGCTGGAATCTCGTCGCCTCAATGGGATCCTACATCTTCGCCGTCGGCATCTTCGTCTTCCTCTACGGCGTCTATATCGCCTTCCGCGACAAGGTCGTGGCCGGCGACAATCCGTGGGGCGAGGGTGCGACCACACTGGAATGGACCCTGTCCTCCCCGCCGCCCTTCCACCAGTTCAACGAACTGCCGAAGATTGCGGAAGCGAAACACTGATCATGACACCGGGCGGGAAAGTCCCGCCCGGCTCTTTCTGCCGCCCGCCCGGATACCGCGTCGCGCGGGGCGGGCGGGAGAAGGAGCCGAAGCTCCGTGACGGTCTCGCCCCGGGGCGAGACATTGTCTTATGAACGGGTGTACCCGTTCTGATTTGTGCATTCGACAGGTCGGGCCGAGCAAGCGTATGACTGGCATGATGAATCCGATTCAATCCGCAGCACCGCATGCGCAAAGCCGCTATGGAGGTGAGGGTTACGAGACGGTCGTCGTCTCCAGCGGTGATGCACGCGACTTCCTCGCGCTGCTGAAGCCCCGGGTGATGTCGCTTGTCGTCTTCACCGCACTGACGGGTATGGTCGTGGCGCAGGGCGCGATCCATCCGGTGCTCGCCTTCGCGGCTCTGCTGGCGATCGCGGTCGGTGCGGGCGCTTCCGGCTGCCTCAACATGTGGTATGATGCCGATATTGACGCGGTCATGTCGCGTACCGCCAAGCGACCAATTCCCGCTGGCCGAATATCGCCTTCCGAGGCTCTGGCTTTCGGGATGACTCTCTCGGTTGGCTCGGTCCTGTTCCTCGGGCTGGTGGCGAACTGGCTGGCTGCCGGGCTCCTGGCATTCACCATCTTTTTCTACGCCGTGATCTATTCGATGTGGCTGAAGCGCTGGACACCGCAGAACATCGTCATCGGCGGTGCGGCGGGGGCCTTTCCCCCGATGATCGGACAGGCGGCCGTGACCGGGTCGGTGACACTCGACACGGTCATCCTCTTCGCCATCATCTTCATCTGGACACCGCCGCATTTCTGGGCGCTGGCTCTGGTGAAATCGGGTGATTACGCCCGCGCCGGTGTTCCGATGCTTCCCAATGTGCGTGGCCCTGATGAAACCCGCCGGCAGATCCTGCTCTACACGCTTCTGCTCGCACCGGTCGGTGTGCTGCCCGCGCTGACCGGTTTCGGCGGGATGCTGTATCTGGGCGTTTCCGTAGCGTCTGGCGCATGGATGCTGCTGCTGGCAGCGCGCGTCTATCGTCGGCGCGACGGTGACGCGGCGGCAAAAGCATGCTGGTCGCTTTTCGGATTCTCGATCTTCTATCTGTTCGGCTTGTTCGCGGTGCTGATCGCCGAGCACGGCTTCGGGCTGATGATGCCGGTGGCGGGAGGCTGAATATGGTAGAAGCTGAACACAAGCCGGATGAGGGTCGCGATATTCACGCTGCAGCGAATAAACACGGCGCAAACAAGCCCGAGGCACCCGATCGTGTCGCGCAGGGCTTGACGGATATCGACCGTCGGCGTCGCCGCTCACGTTCCATCGCGCTCGCGGTGACGCTGGGGCTTCTGGTCGCCTTGTTCTATGTCGTCACCATCGCCAAACTCGGTCCCGGTGTTCTCGATCGGCCGATGTGATCGACCGCCGCAGGCACGCTCGGACGAGGCACGCTCGGACAATGTTCGTACAGGGATGTCATGACACAGCATAATCACAGCCCCGCGCAGAAACAGGCAATGCGCAAGACGGTGGTCACCTGCCTGGGCGTCGTGTTCGGCATGGTCGGGCTGGCCTACGCTTCGGTGCCGCTCTATGACCTGTTCTGCCGCGTGACCGGTTTCGGAGGCACGCCGATGGTCGGTACCGCCGATGCCGGGACGGTGCTGGAAGAGACTGTGCGGGTGCGTTTCGATTCGAATGTGGCGCGCGCGCTTCCCTGGGAATTCGACGCCGAACGGTCTGTCGTCCAGACGCAGATAGGCCAGACCGAGACCGTGTTCTACCGCGTCGCCAATATGGCGGCGCAACCTGTTGACGGTATGGCCACCTTCAACGTCTCGCCCGAAAAAGCGGCGCAGTATTTCGTCAAGCTGCAATGTTTCTGCTTTGAGGAAAATACCCTGCAGGCGGGTGAGGTAATGGATTCGGCCGTCGTCTTCTACGTCGATCCCGCGATCGTCGAGGATTCGGACTTCGAGAGCATGCGCACGATCACGCTGTCCTATACCTATTGGCCGGCGGCGGGCGGTGATCCGATCACGACCTCCGCCCTCGACAACACCCGTTGATCCGGCGCTTGCGCGTCGTGAAACGGAACGGGATAACGGGCGGGAAAATCGGACTTGCGCTTCTCGTGACTTGATTTTTTCTTCCCAGAGTTGGAAAACGCCGTTAGATATCCGAGGGAATGCGGATAAGGCACCGGAGACAAGAAAATGGCCGACGCCCACGCCAAGAAACACGATTACCACCTCGTCGATCCCAGCCCCTGGCCTTTCATCGGGTCGGTCAGCGCGCTGATTCTCGCCGTCGGCTTCATCGCCTTCATCCGCGACATGCCGATTGCCGGTCTCCAGATCGGCGGTCTCGTCTTCGGGCTTGGTATCATCGGTGTGCTCTACACCATGGCTGCCTGGTGGGTGGATGTCGTCAAGGAAGCGCAGGCAGGGGATCACACCCGCGTGGTGCAGCTGCACCATCGCTACGGGATGATCATGTTCATCGCCTCGGAAGTGATGTTCTTCGTGGCCTGGTTCTGGGCCTATTTCGACGTTGCGCTTTTCCCCGCCGATGCGATCCAGTTCCAGCGCGCCGAGCTCACGGGGGGCGTCTGGCCGCCGGAAGGGATCAAGACCTTCAACCCCTGGCATCTGCCGCTCTTCGGAACGCTGATTCTGCTGACGTCGGGCACCACGGTGACCTGGGCGCACCACGCGATGATCGAGAACGACCGGCAGTCCGTGAAGTGGGGGTTGTGGCTGACCGTTCTGCTCGGCGTGGCCTTCAGCTGCGTACAGGTCTACGAGTACATCAGCGCCTATTTCGGCTTCTCGGGCCACATCTACGGCGCGACGTTTTTCATGTCGACAGGCTTCCATGGCGCGCATGTCATCATCGGGACGATCTTCCTCGCCGTCTGCCTCTGGCGGGTCTATCTGGGCCATTTCACGCCAAAGCAGCATCTCGGCTTCGAGTTCGCCGCTTGGTACTGGCACTTCGTCGACGTGGTCTGGATCTTCCTCTTCGCCTCGATCTATGTCTGGGGCTATGGCGGTTGAGCGCACCCCGGGATGACACGGCGCCACCGGCGCACTACATCAGGGGCGGCCTTCGGGTCGCCCTTTTCGCTTGAGGCGCATGCAGGGACTGCGTCGTTACATATTCAGGACGCATCAAGGATCAATCATGGCGTATCAACCGGGAAACGAACCGTCCCCCGTCGCAGCTGGGCTGCGCGGGCGGTGTCCGCGCTGTGGCGAGGGGCACATGTTCGACGGGTTCCTCGCTCTTCAGAAGACATGCGAGCAATGCGCGCTTGATTACGATTTCGCCGATTCGGCTGACGGGCCGGCCGTGTTCATCATGTTCATCGTCGGCTTTGTCGTGGTGGGGCTCGCCATGTGGGTCGAATTTACCTTCATGCCGCCGATCTGGCTGCACCTGGTCATGTGGTTCTCGCTGACCATCGCGCTGGCGCTCGCGCTCGCGCGCCCGCTGAAGGGGGTGATGATTGCCCTGCAATACCACCACCGCGCCGAGGAAGGGCGCCGGGAGAAGTGAACACGCCGATGCCTGATCAGCAGGTCGCATCCCCGGAAGAGTCTGAGGGCGCGCCACGCCCCGGCCCGTCGAACCGCGCGCTGATCGCAGGCGCAATCGCCACCCTGATATCGCTCGTCATCCTGATCAGTCTCGGCAACTGGCAGATGGAGCGCCTCGCCTGGAAGGAAGGGTTGATCGCACAGATGCAGGCGCGCGCCTATGACGAGCCGGGCGCAATCCTGCCGCCGGAGCAATGGGCCGATTACGATCCGCAGGAGCAGGAATATCGCCGGGTTGCCGTGACCGGGCGCTTCCTCCATGGGGAAGAGGTGGCCGTTCACGGGCTGATGCCCACAAGCACCCGTGGCAATCCCGTGCAGGGCTTCTATCTGCTGACCCCGCTCGAAATCGCAGAGGGTGCGCGGATCTTCGTCAATCGCGGCTTCGTACCAACCTCCATGCGTGATCCTGCTGCCCGCCCCGCGCGGCCGCCGGAAGGGGAGGTCCGCCTCACCGGCCTCGTGCGCGCACCGGAGGAGCGGGGGCTGTTCGTGCCCGAGAACATCCCGCAGGATGAGCGCTGGATGGTGCGCGATATTGCGCAGATGGCCGATGCGCGTGGTCTCGCCGGAGTCGCGCCGTTCTATGTCGATGCCGAATTCGATCCGACAGCGCCGGACTGGCCGCGCGCTGGGGCCACCGTGCTCGATCCGCCCAACAACCATCTGCAATACGCGTTCACCTGGTACGGACTGGCCGCCGTGCTGGCGGTGATTTTCCTGATTTATGCGCGCCCGCGCCTGCGCAGCCTGTTGCGACGCCGTTGAAGGCTGCGGCGATTTGAACCGCCGCGCCATCGCCAAACTTCCATTGGCCTGCTCTATGTCACGGGTTGAAAGCGGCGCGCAAAATCCGCGCTGTGGCGGGGAGAAAAGCATTGATTTCGGTGGCAGCCCTGATCGTCGTCGCGCTTCTGTTCGGAGGCATGGTGCTCTATTCGTTCGGTTTCGCTGCCTTCGTCTTCAAGGCCTTGCCGGCGGAGACGGCGGGTGCCCTGATCCGCCAGGCTTTCCCGTATTTCTACCTGTTCGTCATAGTCGTATCGGGGCTCGCAGCATTGCTGCTGGTGCCCGTCGACGGGTTGAGCGCCTCGGTGATGGCGCTGGTCGCGCTCAGCACCATACCCACGCGGCAAAACCTCATGCCGGCGATCAACAATGCGCGCGATGCCGGCGCCATGCGCCGTTTCGCCTGGCTCCATGGCGGATCAGTGGCGATCACGCTCGCGCATATTCTGGCCAGCGGCTACGTTCTGACGCGCTTCATCTGACCCGGATCCAGGCTCTCCAGACGGGTCACGGCCTGTGCCGGGAGGGGCGTTCGCGCCCTGCGTGTTCCCCATCGTAAATCTTTCTCCAGTATGGAAGTTACCAATCGGGAAAGGTTAATCAAATACATATCTTGTGAGCACTGGCCCAGCTTGAGAAATCGCTGATGGTTTCGTATTTAAATTTGATTCACGACAATAGGTAAACTTGAAATTCATCCTGTTATTTAAACTCGTTTTCATCCGGGAAACTTATGTTCGTCTCAGAAACAGATCGGGCTCGATGGCCTGGCATCAACAACAGTGAGGCGCGTTATGAGCAATCTTGCGAAAGCTTTGAAGGATCCGGTGGAGCAGGCGGAAGGTACGGAGATCAAGCCGCAATATCTCGAGGCACTGCATCTCGTCGAGCGCCTGCATCGCCGCCTGCTCGATGTGATCAAGGACGAGTTCGAGCGGCGCGGGCGTGACGATGTCAACAGCGTCCAGGCGCTGCTCATCTACAATATCGGCGACAAGGAGCTGACCGCGAGCGAATTGCGCACGCGCGGCTATTATCTCGGCTCGAACGTCTCCTACAACGTCAAGAAACTGGTCGAGATGGGCTATCTGCACCATGCCCGCTCGCGGGTCGACCGCCGCTCGGTGCGCATCAGCCTGACCGATAAGGGGCGTGACATTCACGACATGGTGCGCTCGCTCTATGAAAAGCACTCGCGCACGATCCAGCCGATCGGCGGCATCTCGGACGAGGATTTCGAGCGCCTCAACACTGCTCTGAACCGCCTCGAGCGCTTCTGGACCGACCAGATCCGCTATCGGCTGTGATCGCCGGGGGCGGGCTCAGGACGGCGGGGTCTTGTCGGGATAGCGGCAGAGGTCGCTGATCGGGCAGCGCGGGCAATCGGGTTTGCGCGCCTTGCAGATGTAGCGCCCGTGAAGGATCAGCCAGTGATGGGCATGGCGGCGATAGGGGGCGGGTACGATCGGCGTCAGCGCCGCCTCCATCGCGTCGGCGGTTTTGGCATAGGCCAGCGGAATCCTGTGGGCCACGCGGAAAATATGGGTATCGACCGCAATGGTGGCTTCGCCGAAAGCGATATTGACGACGACGGCGGCTGTCTTCCTGCCGACACCGGGCAGCGCCTCGAGCGCCGCGCGCGACGGTGGCACGGCGCCGCCATAACGTTCCACCAGAATTTGCGACAATGCGATCACGTTTTTCGCCTTGGCCCGATACAGGCCGATGGTGCGAATCTGCTCGCGCACATCATCCTCACCCAGAGCCAGCATCGCCTCGGGCGTATCGGCGAGCGCAAAGAGCCGGCGAGTCGCCTTGTTGACGCCGGCATCCGTCGCCTGGGCCGAGAGCACCACGGCGACGAGCAGCGTATAAGGATCGCGGTATTCGAGATCCGAACGCGGCTCAGGATTGGCCTGGGCCAGGCGGGCGAAGATTTCCTTGCGGGTTTTCGGTCCCACCGGTCTGGGAGAAGCGGGTGCGCGCGATGCGGCTTTTCGGGCGGCTGATCCGGTCTCGCGCGCGGGCGCGGCTTTTCGTCTCGCCTGGGTCACCCGGCAACCTCCCTTCAATCTGATCCGTAACGCGTTATAATAGGTAACTTGTTTGCGGCAAGATGTTCGGACAGGTAGCGCGCATGGTATCCCCCGATCTGCGCCCGGCAGGGCAGACGGCGCCGGAAGAACCGGTCTTCGCTGCGGTGATCACGCCGCATCGCTCGCTTGATCGCGACTCGACGCGGCTGGTGCTCACCCTGTGCTGCATCGCCACGGTCGTCTCCAGTATTCCCTTCATTCTGCTCGGCGCCTGGCCCGTGGCCTGGTTTTTCGGAATCGATCTCGCGGCTCTGCTTCTCGCCTTCCATTTGAACTTCCGCTCCGCCAGGCGCATGGAGGAGGTCATCCTCACGCCGATCGATCTGCTGCTGCGCCGGATCGGCCATCGAGGCGAGCAGTTCGAGCAGCGCTTCAATCCTCTCTGGACGAAGCTCGACCGACGCGAGGACGACGAATTCGGTCTTCAGGAGATCTGCCTCGTCTCGCGGGGTGAGCGCGTCGTGATCGCGCGTGATCTCTCCCCGCATGAGCGTGAGAGCTTCGCCCGCGAATTCGGGGCAGCGCTTGCGCAGGTCAAGAAGGGTGCGCCGGTTTGAGCCCGGCTTCGTGCCGGCTCGCCGTGGCGCTTGTATCCACCGCTGTTGCAGTGGCGGCCATTCCTGCGCAGGCTCAGGAAATCACCCTGAGTGTCGAGAACCGCCGCGGCGCGCCGGTGGAATTTCGCGCCGGCGCCGGTTTCCAGGGGCGGCTCGACCGGGAGATGCCGCGTGTAATCGTATCCGGCGAAACGGTCACGCGGCGGCTGACCACCGCGTTCCCCGACAGCCAGGGCGGGGACTTTCGGTATGGTGACGGCACGGGGCGCGAATGCAATTTCGGCATGTTGCGCCTGCGTGATCGCGGCGGCCCCTGGCAGATGCCGGTCCTGCGCGCGCAGGCCTCGCGCAGCGGTATCGGCTGCCGCTCCGAGATTGAGGGAATCGACCCCGGTGGAGATTTCGGCACCCGGTTCATTGTCGAGTAGGCGTTGATGCCAGCCCCTCACCGGTTATCCTGCACGCCAATGCAGGTGCTACCGGGGGAACCAGTATGGCCGCACTCAAGGACATCATCGCGCGCGATTACGGCACGCCCGCCGTTGTCATCGATCTCGACATCGTCACGCACAATATTGCGCGGCTGCAGGCGGCCTGCGAGGCGCGCGGGCTCGCCAATCGCCCGCATATCAAGACCCACAAGAGCCCCGAGCTCGCCGCCATGCAGCGCGAAGCCGGCGCGGCGGGGATCACCTGTCAAAAACTGGGCGAAGCCGAGATCATGGCCGATGCCGGCTTCGACGACATCCTGATCAGCTATAACCTGATCGGCGAGGAGAAGATCGCCCGGCTCGCGGCGCTGATCCCGCGCGCGCGCATCATCGTCGCCGCCGACAATCCGGTGGCCGTTGATGCCTATGCCGAGGCGGCCAAACGCGCCCGCACGCCGCTGGAAGTGATCATCGAATGCGATACCGGGCGCAAGCGCGCCGGCGTCGAGAGCGTGGCCGATGCGATCGCGCTGGCGGAGCGGATCAAGGCCAGCCCGCAGCTGCGCTTTGCGGGGTTCATGCTCTATAATCCGGAAGACGCGGTGGCGCAGACGCAGGCCTTCCTCGACGAAGCGCTCGCAGGTATCCGCGCGCTCGGCCTCGAGGCCTCGATCATCTCGACCGGTGGCACGCCGAATCTGAGCAATCTCGGGCGCATTCGCGGCACCACGGAGCACCGTGCGGGCACCTATATCTTCAACGACCGGATGATGCTCGCCTGCGGTGCGGCCGAGCTCGCCGATTGCGCCCTGCATGTCTATACGACGGTGGTCAGCCGTGCGGGACCCGAGCGCGGCATTCTCGATGCCGGTTCGAAGACGCTGACCTCCGATATCGGCGGGCTCGAAGGGCATGGCCTGATCCGCGAATTCCCCCAGGCGAGGATCGCCCGCTTTGCCGAGGAGCACGGCTTTCTCGATCTGTCGGCGAGCCCGCGCAAGCCGGCAATCGGCGATGTCGTGCGGGTGATTCCCAACCATGTCTGCGTCGTGGTCAACATGGTCGACCGCCTCATCGCCGTGCGCGGCGACGAGGTGGTAGGTGAGATACCAGTGGCCGCGCGGGGGCGGATCGTCTGAGGCGCAGCGCGGGGGCGGGCCGGCTTAGCGGAACTGGCCGTGATATTCCGGATTGGGGCGCATATCGACGGCGGATGCCATCCGGTTCGACATGTTGAAGAATCCGGCAACAGCGCCGATATCCCAGATGTCGCGCTCGCTGAACCCGGCTGAGCGCAGTGATTCGCGATCGGGTTCGTCGATGGCCCAAGGCTCTCGGGTCAGCTTGTCGGCGAAGTCCAGCATGGCGCGGTGGCGCTGCGAGAGTTTCGCGGCGCGGTAATTCACCGCCATCAACTCGCCGAGGATCGAATCGCCGGAATATTGGCGCACGGCGGCCCCGTGAGCCGTGACGCAATAATAGCAGTGATTGCGACCCGACACGACCACGGCGATCATCTCGCGCTCGAGCTTGGAGAGCCCCGACGGCGCCAGCATCAGATCGTTGTAGAAGCCCGCAAAGAGCGAAAGCTTGGTGTCGTCATGGGCATAGGCCCGTAGCACATTGGGCACGAATCCGAGCTTCTCGTTGCATTTGTCGAAATATCCCTGCATCTCCGGTCCGAGCGTGGCAGGCGGGAGATCGAGCGCCATGACGCTGTCGTCGCGATCCTGCGGCGGGGGCATTTCGCCGGATTTTTTGTGCGCTGCGTCGGATTTTTCCGGGTTTTGACCTGCATTTTTCGAATCCATGGTCCTTCCTCCGCAATTTTTGTTGTAGGAATGGCTGAACTCCGGTTCGAGCGGAGTTCCACGGCGCATCACCCTCACGCGCCGGCGTAACAAAGGCAAGAAGGATCGCAAGATCATGACGCGCGACGCGGCCAATCCCCTCTCGGCAGCATCCCAGGCCCTCGCGGACAAGAGCCGCCGGCTCACGCCGCCCGGCATGGTCTCCTGCCTGTTCGGGCGCGCACCGGTGGAGGATCTGGCGCAATATACGCCCGATGCCCTGGCCTCGCTCGCGACCTCGGCGCATGAGCATCTGATGGCGCCACGCCGGCCCGGCCATTGGGATATCCGCCTGCTGGATTTCGAGATGGTCACCGAGGAGCATCGCCGGGAATATACCGTGGTGCAGGTCGTCAATGACGACATGCCCTTCCTGCTCGACTCGACGCTCTCCGAACTCACCGACCAGGGTTACGAGCCACATCTCGTCGCCCATCCGATCCTTGCCGTGAAGCGCGACGACGAGGGCGAGCTTGTCGGCTTCGAAGGCGAGGCGACGCTGACGCCGCGCCCCTCGATCCAGCGCGAGAGCCTCATCCACATCCATATCGACCGGGTCGACAAGCCGGAGGCCCGCGAGCGCCTGATCGCCGGCCTGCAGCGCGTCTATGCCGATGTGGCCGTATCCGTCGCGGATTGGTCGAAGATGCGCGCGCGGCTGATCGACGTGATCGGCGATTACCGCGACAACCCGCCACCGCTGCCCCAGGACGAAACCGAAGAGGGACTGGCTTTTCTTGACTGGATCGTCAACGACAACTTCACCATCCTGGGCGTGCGCGAATATCGCTTCCCCGACGGTGATGCGGCGGCGGACGTGGTCGAGGGTTCGGGGCTGGGCATCCTGCGCGACCCGTCCGTGAAGGTGCTTCGGCGCGGCGCCGAACTCGTGATCATGACGCCGGAGATCCGCGAATTCCTGCAGAAGCCGCGGGCGTTGATCATCACCAAGGCGAATGTGAAATCGCGGGTCCACCGGCGTGTGCATCTCGACTACATCGGCGTGAAGCTGTTTGCCCCGGACGGCACGCTCGAAGGCGAATTGCGCATCATCGGGCTGTTTACGGCCAATGCCTATACCGGCTCTACCGCCACGGTGCCTTTCCTGCGCCTGAAGGTGCAGAAGATTCTGGAGCGGGCCGAGTTCGATCCGAAAAGCCATGCCGGACGCGCGCTGCTCAACGTGCTCGAAAGCTATCCGCGCGACGAGCTCTTCCAGGTCGAGGAGGATACGCTCTACGAATTCGCACTGGAGATCATGAGCCTGTCGGATCGCCCGCGCGTGCGTGTCCTGGCGCGTGCCGACACGTTCAACCGCTTCGTCTCCGTGCTCGTTTTCATTCCCAAGGATCGCTACGATACCAATGTCCGACGCCGGGTTACAAAATTTCTCGCGGGTGTCTTCGAGGGACGCCCGTCAGCAGCCTATCCCGCCTATCCCGAGGGCATGCTTGCGCGCACGCACGTGATCATCGGGCGCGACGAGGGTGAAACCCCTGTGATTGATCGCGATGTCCTCGAAAAGGGCGTCAGCGCCATCGTGCGCACCTGGGGCGACGCCTTGCGCGAAGAGTTGATGGACGAACTCGGCGGCGCCCGCGCGCGCCAGCTCGCCAACTCTTATGCGGATGCGTTCAACGCCGCCTATCGCGAGGCCTTCGATGCCCGTGACGCGATTCGCGATATCGGCTCGCTCGAGCGTCTCTCGGATGAGCGTCCACGCGCGGTGGATCTGTACCGGCGCGAAGGTGATCCGCTCACGCGCATTAATCTCAAGGTCTTCTCCCGCGGGGCCAGCATCCCGCTCTCCGAGCGCGTGCCGCTGCTGGAAAATCTCGGTTTCCGGGTGGTCAATGAGCGGACCTACCGCGTCACGCCTGCGGGTCTGCGCGAGGAACAGGGCGTGTGGCTGCACGACATGACCCTGGAACGCGCCTCCGGCGGCGATCTCGACATCGCCACGATCGAGCGCCCGATCGAGGCCGCCTTGCTGGCCTTGTTCCGGGGGCTGGCCGAATCGGACGGGTTCAACAAGCTCGTGCTCGAGGCCGGGCTCGGCTGGCGCGACGTCGCCATGATCCGGGCGCTGGCGCGTTATCTGCGCCAGGCGCGCATCGCCTATGCGCAGGATTACATCGCCAATACGCTGGCCCGCAACGGTGCAATCGCGGAGATGATCGTCGATCACTTCTATGCCCGATTCGATCCCCACGCCGCCAGGAAGCGTACGCCCGACGAGGCGCAGGCGAAAACGCGCGAGAAGATCGAGACGGCGCTCGCCGATGTGGCGAGCCTCGACGATGACCGCATCCTGCGCCGTTTCGTCAATCTTATCGATGCGGGCTTGCGCACCAACTATTTCCAGATCGGCGAGGACGGCCATCCGCGCTCAACCATCTCCTTCAAGTTCGATTGCGCGCGCGTCGAGGGCCTGCCCCTGCCGCGCCCGCTCTTCGAGATCTTCGTCTACAGCCCCCGCGTCGAGGGCGTGCATCTGCGCTACGGCAAGGTCGCGCGTGGCGGCTTGCGCTGGTCGGATCGCCCGCAGGATTTCCGCACCGAGGTGCTCGGTCTCGTCAAGGCGCAGCAGGTCAAGAATGCGGTGATCGTGCCCGTCGGCGCGAAGGGCGGCTTCGTGCCCAAGCAATTGCCGTCGCCCTCCGACCGTCAGGCCTGGCTGGAGGAGGGCACGGAAAGCTACCGTATCTTCATCCGCACCCTGTTGCAGCTCACCGACAACATCATCGACAGCGAAACCGTCCCGCCGGCGGATACGTTGCGCCATGACGGCGACGACCCCTATCTCGTCGTCGCCGCAGACAAGGGCACCGCCACCTTCTCCGATACGGCCAATGAAATCTCGCTCGACAAGAACCATTGGCTCGGCGACGCCTTCGCCTCGGGTGGCTCGAACGGCTATGATCATAAAAAGATGGGCATCACCGCGCGGGGTGCCTGGGAGGCGGTGAAGCGCCATTTCCGCGAAATCGACATCGACATCCAGAACGAGCCCGTCACCGTGTCGGGGGTCGGCGACATGTCGGGCGACGTCTTCGGCAACGGCATGCTGCTCTCGCGCGCGCTCAAGCTCGTCGCGGCCTTCGATCACCGCGACATCTTCATCGATCCCGATCCCGACCCGGCCCGCTCCTCGGAAGAGCGCAAGCGGCTGTTCGACATGCAGCGCTCGACCTGGCGCGATTACGACGAGAAGCTGATCTCGAAAGGCGGCGGCGTGTTCTCGCGGCAGGCCAAGTCGATCAGTCTGACGCCGGAAATCCGCAAGCTCCTCGATCTCGACAAGGAACGCGCCACCCCGCAGGAGGTGATGCGCGCCATTCTTGCCATGCGGGTGGATCTGCTCTGGTTCGGCGGTATCGGCACCTATATCCGTGCCGAAAGCGAGAGCGACGACGAAGTCGGTGATCGCGCCAATGATTCGATCCGCGTCACCGGCAGTCAGTTGCGTGCCCGGGTGATCGGCGAGGGAGCCAATCTCGGCGCAACCCAGCTCGGACGCATCGAGGCGGCGCACAAGGGCGTGCGCGTCAATACCGATGCGATCGACAATTCCGCCGGGGTGAATACGTCCGACGTCGAGGTCAACATCAAGATCGCGCTGACGGAGGCCCAGCGAAGCGGCCAGCTCTCGCAGGACAGCCGCAACAAGTTCCTCGCAGAGATGACCGACGAGGTTGGCCAGCTGGTCCTGCGCAACAACTATCTGCAGAGCCTGTCGCTCTCGCTCTCGCAACGGCGCGGCTCACGCGAGATCGGCTTCCAGCGCCGGCTGATGCAGATGATGGAGCATGAGGGAAGGCTCGACCGTGCGGTGGAATATCTGCCCGACGAGGGCGCGCTCACCGAGCGCGCCTTGCGCGGTGAGGGGCTGACCAGGCCCGAACTCGCGGTGCTTCTGGCCTATGCCAAGCTCTCGCTCTACGATCGTCTGCTCGACAGTCCGGTGCCGGACGACCCCTATCTGGGGCGGGAATTGCAGCGCTACTTCCCCAAAGTGATGCAGAACCGCTTCGGCGATGCCATCGAGAATCACCGGCTACGGCGCGAGATCATCGCCACCCAGTTGTCCAACGCCATCGTCAATCGCGGCGGCGCGACGGTGATCGCCCGCCTCGTCGACGAGACCGGCGCGGACGGCGCCACCATCGCGGCGGCCTATGCCACGGTGCGCGAGACCTTCGACACGATCGGCCTCAACCAGGCGCTTGATTCCTGCGACAACCGTATCGCGGGTGAGTTGCAGCTCTCGCTCTACGCGCAGGTACAGGATCTGACGCTCAACCGGATCGCCTGGTTCATCCGCCATGTTGATTTCGGCGACGAGCCGCTGGAGAAGGTCATCACGCGTTTCCGCGAGGGCATCGCGACGCTGCGTGATTCGCTCGAGACGACCTTGCCGGAAGCCTCGCTGAAACTGTGGCGCGACAATGCCCGCGCGCTTGCCGGCAAGGATGTCGATCCCGATCTCGCCCAGCGTCTGACCGCCCTGCCGATCCTCTTCGCGGGACCGGATATCGTGCAGATCGCCGAAGAGACCGGGCGCCCGATCCCCGAGATCGCGAGCACCTATTTCGCGGTCGATGATACCTTCAAGCTCAGTGCGCTGGTGGCGCAGGGGCGCGAGGTGACGATCTCGGATTACTATGACGGCCTCGCCCTCGACCGCGCCATCAGCGGCGTCGCCCTCGCGCATCGCCGGCTCACCGCCGAGATCGCGGGCGATATCCGTGACGTGACGGGGTCGCAAGCGGTGACGCTGTGGGGGCAGAATCGTGGCGGTGAGGTGGTGCGCATCCGCTCTTCCGTCGATGGTATCGTCGCCTCGGGGCTGAGCCTGTCGAAGCTGACGGTGGCGGCGAGCCTGCTCGGCGACCTGGTGAAGAGCTGATATCCACCACGCGGCAGCCGGGCGATTTCGCTTTCGCCCGGCCACGGCTTTCGTATAGATAGCGGCACGGACCATACGGATCGAGAGTTGCGATCATGGATGCAATGAGTGAAACACGCGGCGAGGCGCGCGGGGACGGCGACGTCGGCGACCTGATGCAGGCGATCGGCACCCGTGCCCGGGCGGCTGCGCGCCGCCTCGCACTCGCACCGGAAGCCGGCAAGAACGCTGCGCTCGCAGCCATGGCGGAGAACCTGCGCAAGGCCGCGCCGGAGATCCTCGCGCGCAATGCCGAGGATGTCGCACTCGCCCGCGAGGCCGGGCAGAACGCCGCCTATCTCGATCGACTCACCCTCGACGCGGGGCGGATCGGGACGATCGCCGATGCAGTCGAGGCGATCGCGGCCCTGCCCGATCCGGTAGGGCGGGTGCTGGCCGCGTTCGAGCGTCCCAACGGTCTGAAAATCGAGCGTGTCGCCACGCCACTCGGGGTGATCGGCGTGATTTTTGAGAGCCGCCCCAATGTGACGGCGGATGCCGGGGCCCTGTGCCTGAAGGCGGGCAATGCCGCGATCCTGCGCGCGGGCTCCGATTCGCTCGGCACGGCCATGGCGATGGCGCAGGCCATGCGCGCCGGACTCGCCGAGGCGGGCCTGCCGGAGGATGCGATCCAGATCGTGCCCACCCGCGATCGCGCGGCGGTGGGCGCCATGCTCACCGGCCTTCAGGGCTGCATCGACGTGATCGTCCCGCGCGGCGGCAAGAGCCTCGTGGCGCGTGTGCAGGAGGAAGCGCGCGTGCCGGTCTTCGCGCATCTGGAGGGGATCTGCCACGTCTTCGTGCATGGCGATGCCGATCTCGCCATGGCGCGCGCCATCGTGAAGAACGCCAAGCTGCGCCGGACCGGCATCTGCGGCGCCGCCGAGACTTTGCTGGTCGATGAAGCCTGCGCGCCCACACATCTTGCCCCGCTCGTCACCATGCTGCTCGATGCCGGCTGCGCCGTGCGCGGTGATGAGCCGACCTGCACCGTCGATTCGCGCGTCACCCCCGCCACGGATTCGGATTGGGATACCGAATATCTCGACGCGATCATCGCCGTCCGCGTGGTTGCCGGCCTCGACGGGGCGCTCGATCACATCGCGCACCATTCCTCCGCCCATACCGAGTCGATCATCACGCAGGACGAAGCCGCCGCGCAGCGCTTCCTGGAGGAGGTCGATTCCGCCATCGTGATGCATAATGCCTCGACGCAATTCGCCGATGGCGGGGAGTTCGGCTTCGGCGCCGAGATCGGCATCGCCACCGGGCGCATGCATGCGCGCGGCCCGGTCGGCGTCGAGCAGCTCACCTCGTTCAAATACCGCGTATGCGGCACGGGCCAGACCCGTCCGTGAGGCGCATCCGTCGAGCGGGTTCGTGAAGGCGGGTTGGCAATCCGGGCGATGAGACCCATCTGAAGGCGGAGCAGCCGGGGCTTGCCCCCGGCCCGGGCCAGAGGGCATCATCGCGTCATGACGAAGATCAGGACCAGCGAACCAGACGATCCGGGTGCTGCCGGCGATGCCTTCGCGCGGCTTCTCGCCGCTGCCGGGGACCCGAAGGGCAAGCCGCCGGTCGAGTGCTGGAATCCGGAATATTGCGGCGAGATCGATATGCGTATCGCCGCCGATGGCACCTGGTTCTATCGTGGCACGCCGATCGGGCGTCAGAAGCTGGTGCAGCTCTTCGCCTCGATCCTGCGCAAGGATCCCGAGCGCTACGTGCTGGTCACGCCGGTGGAGCAGGTCGGAATCGAAGTGGAGGACGCGCCGTTTCTCGCCGTCGAGATGGCGGTTGCGGGGGAGGGGGCGTCGCGGACCCTGTCGTTTCGCACCAATGTCGACGATGTGGTGCAGGTCAGCCCGGATAATCCCCTGCGCTTCGAGACGCAGCCCGATGGCGGGGTGAAACCCTATCTGCGCGTGCGCGGCGATCTCTGGGCGCTTGTGACGCGGGCGCTGATGTTCGATCTCATCGAGATGGGCGAGGAGCGGCTCGTGGATGGCGAGACCGTCTACGGCCTCGATGCCGGCGGCGTGTTCCACGTGATCGCGCGCGATGGCGGACATGCTCCCGGGATTGCCTGATGCCATGTGCGCACGATGCCGAGGATTTCGTAACGCGGGCTGCCGGGCGTCTGCATCGGGCACCGCCGGGTTTCGATGCGCCGCGCGGTGATCACGATCTCAATCCCGACTGGCTCGAACCGGAGGCGGGACGGCGCTATAAACCGGCAGCGGTGCTCGTTCCGGTGATCATGCGCACCTGCGGCCTGAGCATCATGCTCACCCATCGCGGCTCGGCGCTGCGGGCGCATTCCGGGCAGATATCCTTTCCCGGCGGCAAGGTCGATGACGGCGATTCCGGCCCGCTATCCACGGCCTTGCGCGAGGCGCAGGAGGAAATCGGTCTCGCCGCAGGGCATGTCGAACTGATCGGCTATGGTGATGCGTACCGCTCCACAAGCGGCTATCTGGTGACGCCGGTGGTGGCGCTGGTGGAGGAGGGGTTCCGGCTGTCGCTCAATCCGTTCGAGGTTGCGGAGATTTTCGAGGTGCCGGTCGCTTTTCTGATGAATCCCGAAAACCACGAGGTGCAGGTTCGGCTTTGGAACGGGCGTTTGCGTCAATATTATGCCATGCCCTATGACAGGCATTATATCTGGGGCGTGACCGCCGGCATGCTGCGGCATCTCTACGAGAGGCTCTATCATCCATGACACGCGCTCTCTTGACGGAATTCGCGTTCTTTCTGATTCCGTTCGCGATCTTCTTCATCTATCTGCTGCTGCGTCAGCGTAACCCGCTGACCTTCTCGGCCTGGGAAAAATCCATTCCGATCCTTGTCCTGGTCGGCGGGGGGCTGGTCGTTGCGTCGCTGCTCTATACCGGCTTCACGGCCGAGCGCAGCATGGGTACGTACACGCCGCCGAGCCTGCAGGACGGCCAGGTTGCGCCCGGCCGTTTCGACTGAGCGTCAAACATGCCCAATCTGCTGCCCGGCCTCGATCGCCGCCATCTCGACGCCATCCTGGCCGAGCCGCGCCTGCGCCGGCTCCTGGCCGTGCTCGATGGTGATGGCGAGGAGACGCGCGTTGTCGGCGGTGCGGTGCGCGATGCGCTTTTCGGGCGTCCGGTCAAGGATGTCGATCTCGCCACGACGGCCCTGCCGCAGGTCACGCAGGCCCGGGCGGAGGCGGCGGGGTTCAAGGTGGTGCCGACGGGAATCGCGCATGGGACGCTCACCGTGATCGTGGGTGGCGAACCATTCGAGGTAACGACGCTGCGCGAGGATGTGGAGACGGATGGTCGCCACGCGGTGGTGCGATTCGGACGCGATTTTGCCGCCGATGCGCTGCGGCGCGACTTTACCATCAACGCGCTCTCGGTCTGTGCGGATGGTGAAATCCGCGATTATGCCGGCGGTCTCGACGATATTGCCGCGCGCCGGGTGCGCTTCATCGGATCCGCGCGCGGGCGCATCCGGGAGGATTATCTGCGGATCCTGCGCTTCTTTCGCTTCTTCGCGGAATACGCTACGGGGCCGGTCGATGCGGAGGGGCTGCATGCCGCGATCCATGAGCGTGCGGGGCTGGAGCGGCTGTCGCGCGAGCGTATCCGCAGCGAGTTCCTGCGCCTGCTCGCAGCGCCGCGTGCCCGTGAAACCGCCGCGCTGATCACGCATGCGGGTCTGCTTGATCGTCTGACCGGCGGGATCGGCGATCCGGGGCGGCTGGCGCGCGTGATCGCGCATGCGCCGCCCGACCCGGTCCTGCGTCTGGCCGCCTTCGATGTCGCGAGTGGTGCTGATGCGGCGCGGCTGGTGGAACGGCTGCGGCTGTCGAATGCCGAGGCCGCCCGCCTCGCCGCCTATGCCCGCGCCTTTCCGGCCCTGCGGGGGCGCATGCCAGCGCCGGATGCGATGCAGATCCGGCGCCTCGTTGCGGAATTCGGCGTCGAAGCCGTCAGCGACGCGGCCTATGCTCTGGACGGCGAGCCGCGCCCGGTCCTCGACGATCCGGCCCGCACGGCCCTCGTGGCGTTTCGATCCGGTGCCGAGCCGGTACCGGAAATGCCGCTCGCCGGGCGCGATCTGGTGGCGCAGGGGATGGCGCGCGGACGCATGATCGGTGTTGCGCTCGCCTATGCGCGGGAAGCCTGGCTCGCAGGTGGATGCAGAACCGACGAGGCGGAGCAGGCGCGCCTCACCGCGATCGCCATCGGGGTCGCGAGTGCGGCCGCTGCTACCCCTGCGCGCTGATTCGCCAAAAGCCGGAAAAGGCGGCACTATCAGGCATCTGGCGATGCCTTGCGGCGAAGAGATGCGGGACAGACAGCCATGGTGCGATCGGGAAATCGGAACCGTCCCGAAGACATTGCGCGGCGCGTGGCGGATCGGTTCAACCGGCAGGATTCGTCCGCTGATGCCCGGCGCGGACAAGCGCGCGACGTGTTCAGCCGCGAGACCTTCCGCCTGCCGCGTGAGCAGGCCCGCGAGACCGCCCGCGCCTGGTTCGAGCGTTATCCCAAGGCCGCCTACATGACCCGGGTCGAGAGTTGGCGGGTGATGGAGGACGGGCGTATAGAATTCACCATGCGCCGCCTGCCGAGCGCCGATTGAACAGATCATCCCGATGTCCGGATTCGGGTGTCGCGTGGCCGCACAGATCGTCTAATCTGCCGGAAGATGCAGGAGCCCGTTCGATCATGTCGTCATCGCGAACCGTCGCAGCCACAAAACCGCGCGCGCAGCCCCCCGAGCCTGTGGCCGATCCCGCGCAGCAGCCCCGCGATTACGAGCAGGTGCGCGCCATCATCGCGCATATCTCGCAGAACTGGCGCGATCAGCCCGATCTGGAGCGGATCGCTGCTGATCTCGGACTCTCCCCGGTCCAGGTACAAAGGCTGTTCCGGCGCTGGGCCGGGCTGACGCCGAAGGCGTTTCTGCAGGCCGTGACGCTGGATGCGGCGAAACGAATGCTCGCGGATTCGGCGAGTATTCTTGATACCGCCTACGAGACAGGGCTGTCGGGGCCCTCGCGCCTGCATGATCTCTTCGTGACGCACGAGGCGCTCTCGCCGGGTGAGTTCAAGAGCGGCGGCGATGGAGTCGGCATGCTCTACGGCTATCATCCCACGCCCTTCGGCGAGGCGATCGTCGTGGCGACGCCGCGCGGGTTGGCGGGGCTCGGCTTCGTCGATGACGGTGCGCGCGAGGCAGCGCTTTCTGATATGCGCCGGCGCTGGCCCAATGCGGATTTCACGCATGATGACGCCGCGACGGCGGATTATTCGGCGCGGGTGTTTTCGCGCGAGGCGTGGCGTGCGGATCAGCCGCTACGCGTGGTCATGATCGGGACGGATTTCGAACTGCGCGTCTGGGAGGCGCTGCTGCGCATCCCGTTCGGCCATGCAGCGACCTATTCCGATATCGCCCGGCAGATCGGGCGCCCCAAGGCGGCGCGGGCCGTCGGGGCGGCGGTGGGCCGCAATCCGATCTCCTTCGTCGTGCCCTGCCACCGGGTGATCGGACGCTCCGGCGCCCTGACAGGCTATCATTGGGGGCTGACCCGCAAGCGGGCCATTCTGGGATGGGAATCGGGGCTCGTCACCGGTGATGCGACGGGCGCCTGAGCCGCGTTCTCACGCTGCCATCGTCTTGCGCTGCGGCAGATGCGCGCCGAGATCGCGGATCTTGGCCAGTCCGAGGGCCAGTTCGGCATCATCGCGCACCGAGGTCATCGAGCAGCGTATGAAATCTCCGCCTTGACGCGTCATGCTGAAGGCGCTCGCGGGAGCGATGTCGACACCCTGTTTCTCCGCGAGCCTGGCGAAATTGCCGCCCGAGGGCGTCGTCAGCCACAGATGCGTACGCGGTGTATCCGGAGCATCGGGAAAGATACGTTTCACGACGGGCCAGCGTTCGTCGACGATGCGTCTCTGCTGCCCGGCATGGTTCATGGCAACGCCGTTGGCGATCAGTTTCGTCGCTGTTTCGATCATGATCGGCGCAGCGAACCAGCTCGACATCGAGACTTCCTTCTCCAGTCGCGCCACGGCGGGGTGATCCCCCACCACGAAACCGAAACGCAGCCCGGGCGCGAAGGCCTTCGACAGGCTCGAGACGAGGATATGCGGACGCCCGCATTCCGACACGAGAGGTGCGAGCCCGGTATAACTGCCATAGGCGTCGTCCTCGATCAGCAACAGCCCGAGGCGCGCAATGGTCGCAGCGATGGCCTTGCGCCGTGCCGGTCCCATGATCGCGCCGGTGGGATTTTGCAGGTTGGGCGTGGCGAAGAGAATTGTCGCGCCGGTGCGCTTATGCGCCTGTTCGAGTTCCTCCGGGATCAATCCTTGCGCATCGCAGGTGATACCGACGGGTTTGATGCCGATCAGATCGGCAGTGGTGCGCAGGCCGGGAAACGTATGTTCTTCGACGAGAATGGACTGGCCGGCGCGCAACAGCATGGACAAGAGCGCCTGCAAACCCGCCTGCGCACCCGCCGTGATCGCCACATGAGCGGGCTCACGCGTCAACCCGCGCCAGCGCATCCAGTCGCGCACTGCGTCGCAACCGCGATGCAATTGCAGCAGGGAAGGATAGGCGAAGGCCTCGTCTGCGCGCTCCGCGAGAATCGTGCGCAGGGTCTCGGTGATGACGGCATCATCGATTCGCGGTGGCGTGATCCGCGCCATGTCGATTCGCGCGGCCATGGCGATCGTCTCCGCGAACAGGCTCGCGGCACGGCTTTGCGGCATGACGAATGTGCCACGCCCGATCTCGCCGGAGATCAGCCCTTCCTGCGTCGCCTGTTCGAAGGCGCGCGTCACGGTGGAGAGATTGACCCCGAGCCTGTGAGCCAGCTCGCGCTGGGCCGGCAGGCGCGTATTGGCCGGCAACTCCCCCGTTTCGATCGCCATGCGCAGGGCGCGCACGATAGCCACGGTCCTGGAGATTCCTTCTTCCAGTCTGGGGACCCACATTGCTCTCACTCCGGCATTGTTTTGCATACATTATTTCCATTGACTCATACAATGCAACTCTAAAATGTCGAGAGGGGCGGGATATCGAAATACTTTCATGGTGCGGCAATGGATCATCACGAATCTATGAGACGGCAACTCAAGTGGCTGTGCTACCGCAATCTTGAGCTTGATCCGTCCCAACCCCTGAATTTTCGGGATGGCCGCGAACTGACCGATCTGATCGAGACGGCTTGCGGTCAGGCCGTCGAGGATATCGAGGCCTATGTGGCCGCAGACCCGGCCTTGATGGGGGAGGCGCGCTATGCGCTGATCCCGCATTCTCCTTTCATGGCGACACTGAGCTATCGGCTCTCACATCTCCTGTGGAGCAGCGGGGAAGATCTGCGTGCGCGCCAGATTGCCGTCGAAATCAGCCATCGTGCGCGGGTTCTGACCGTTGCCGAGATACATCCGGCGGCGCGGATAGGGCGCCGGTTCATACTAGACCATGGTACCAATACGGTGATCGGCGCGACGGCAGAGATCGGAGATTGCTGCTATACTCTGAATGGCGTGATTCTCGGCGCACGCGGCATTTCCGGAAACCCTTCGGGCAAGCGCCACCCAACCATCGGGAACCGTGTTCAGATCGGCGCATTCGCGCCCGTTCTCGGTGATATCCACATAGGACACGATGTTTTCATCGCGCCGCTGGCCTGTGTGACGCGGGATATTCCCGACAATGTGCATGTCGGTGGCCTGATGGCGGAGTTGCAGATCCGTCGGCATGGAGTTATCGCCGATGCCGTCTGACCCTACCCATTCGCCAACGCCCCTGCGCCGCATCGGCAATCGTATCGTGAAGCTGGAGGCGCTTCAGCCCGGCGGCAGCCACAAGGCGCGCGCGGCGCGGTTCATGTTACGCTGCGCGATCGCCCAGGGCGCCCTCGCGCCTGATCAGGCATTGATCTTGGTGAAGGGAGCAGGAACCGGCGCGAGTTTCCAGGGCATCGCGACGCGGCTGCGGGAGCATTTCGCGAACGTCCGTTGCGAGCTGGTCATGCCGCCCGATTGCGATCTTGCAGGCACGTGCCATCGCGATCATCCGCTCGAAGGGTTCGCGGTCGGTGTCGGTCCTCCGTTCCTCGACTCTGGTCTGATTGATGCCGTCCGGATCGTCGATGGCGCAGCGGCGCGGGAGGGGCAGCGCGACATGGCACGCGATATCGGCTTCTTTCCCGGCATGTCGAGCGGAGCCAATTATGCTGCGGCCCGCATCATCTCGCGGGCGAATCCCGACGCGCTCGTCGTTACCCTCGCTTACGACAGCGGTGAATCCTATTTGCCGCGACCGCCGACTGACCTCGCAGGGCAGGTGGCACTTTCCAAGACGGTTGCCGGACAATGAATAGCACGATATCCACAAAGGGCGCCGGTGTCGCAGCCGTCGCCAAGCTCGCTCTCGCCAACGGTCTGGGGATCTCCTCGGCGGTGATCTCGGTCACCATGTCGGCGCTGGTTGCGCGCCAGCTCGGCTGGACCGAAGGGCTCGCGACGGTGCCCTACGGCATGCAGTTTCTGACGCTTTTGATCGCCACCTATCCATCTGCACGGCTGATGGTGCGATACGGTCGAAAACCCGTCTTTCTCATCGCCGCCTCATGCGGAGCGGCTGGCGGTTTCGTCGGCTATCTCGGGCTGATCACCGGCGACCCTCTCCTGCTTTGCCTCGCCCACGGGCTTTTGGGCGTCAGCCTCGCCAATCAGAATTTCTACCGCTTCGCCGCGCTCGAAGTCGCCGCCCCGGAAAGGAAAGCGACGGCAATGTCGCTCGTGGTCTTCGGCGGGACCTTCGCGGCCATTGCCGGGCCGTTGCTGTCGCGGCATCCGTTATTCTCGCCGGAAGTGTTCCAGTCGGCCTATCTGGGCATCAGCGTGTTGTGGGGCGTGATCATGCTGTTGATCCTCTCGACGCGTTTCTCGCGCCCCGAGACCGCGCCCGCGCAGTTCGGGCTGCGCGATGTGCGCCATGCCTTGCGGCAGCCCCGGCTCGCCATCGGCATGGCCTTTGCGGCGATTGGTTACGGTGCCATGAACCTCCTGATGATCGCCTCCGGCCTCACCATGGACGGGCTCGGCTGCGGCTACACGCAGATCTCGCTCGCGATCCAGTGGCACGTACTGGCAATGTTTCTGCCTTCCCTGGTCATGGGGCGGGTGATCGCGCTGCTGGGGGGCCTCACCGTCACGGTAGCGGGCGGGGTGCTTCTGATCGCCTCCTCGGCAATGGCCTATCTCTATCCCTGGCATGTACCGACCATCGAATTCACGCTGATCCTGCTCGGGATCGGCTGGAACATGACCTATGTCGGCGGATCCTATCTCGTCGCGCGCACGGCGGCGCCGGAGCATGCGCTGTCGCTGCAGGCGGTGAACGATGTCGCGATCGGTATCTTTGCGATGCTCGGCGCCTTCCTGCCCGGCCTCGTGCTCGGCTGGTTTGGCTGGGCGGGGGCGAACCTCCTCGTCATCGCGCTGATCCTGCCGCTTGTCGGCTTCGCCGTCGTGCATATGCTCGCGGCGTCGGGAGAGGCTGCAGCGCAGCGCGGATGAAGCAATGTTTGATGCCTGGCATTGCAAATGACGTTGTAAACACGCGAAGTTTCTGAAACAGTCATGCTTCAGGTTGTGGCCTGAGGGTATGCTCACGAGAGATTTCAGCATGATTGAAATCTGGGGATTTGCCTTGTTTGCTTATGTCGCCTCTGCGACGCCCGGCCCCAACAACGTGCTGCTCACCGCCGTCGGCGCATCCGTCGGGATCAGGCGGGGCTTGCCGGCGCTGGCGGGAATCGTCGGCGGTTTCGCCATGATGATCTTCGTGCTCGCGGTGAGTGTCGGGCAGACCGTGCTGCTGACCGATACGAACGTACAGATCGGTATGCGCCTCGTGGGTTTCGCCGTGCTGCTCTGGCTGGCCTGGAAGATCGCGACGGCGCCGGTGACGCCTGAAGGTTCGCCAAAGGATACGGATGAGCCGCAGGTGCCCGGGCGGGTGGTCGGGTTTTTCGGCGCCGCCCTGTTTCAATGGGTCAATCCCAAGGCCTGGATCGTCTGTGCGGCGGCGATCGCGGCATATCTCAATGTCGATCAGGCCGTCTTGCCGCAGGCGACGCTGCTAGCAGTCACCTTTATCGCCGCTGCCACCATTGGCTGCCTGCCCTGGCTCGCCATCGGTACGCTGGTCGGGCGTTATCTCGAAGGCACCCGCGCCCGCATCTTCAACTATGCGATGGCGGGTTTGCTGGTCGTCTCCGTCGTGCCGATGTTGCTGTGACACAGGCGCGGCGTTGCGGTCTTATCCCGTCAACGCCTCCAGCATCGCCGTGTAATCGGCTGCGGTGACCGTTCGCGGATTGGTGGCGGTGGAATGGTCGCGCTCGGCCTTTTGGGCGATATCGGGGATGACCTGCTTGCCGACGCCCATTTCAGCAAGATCGGCGGGCATGCCGATGCGGGCGTTGAGCGCGGCGATTGCGTCGGCGATATCGGCATCATCGGCGAGTCCCATGGCGCGGGCGAGGCGGGAATATTTGTCGCCCGCATGGCCTTCATTGAAGCGCAGGACCGGCGGCAGCACCACGGCATTGAGAGTGCCGTGATGCAGCGAGGGCTCTTTCAGCGAGCCGAGCGCATGCGAAAGGCCATGCACGGCGCCGAGCCCCTTCTGGAAGCACATGCCGCCCATCAGCGCGCCGATCATCAACTCCTCGCGCGCCATCATGTCTGCGCCATCGGCGACGGCGCGTTCGAGATGGCGCATGATCCGCCCGGCCCCGTCGAGGGCGATCGCATCCGCAGGCGGGTTGAAGCGCGGCGAGAGGAAGGTCTCGATGCAATGTGAGAGCGCGTCCATCCCCGTCGCCGCCGTGAGGCGCGGCGGCATGCCGGCGGTGAGATCGGGGTCGCAGATGGCGCGTTGCGGGATCATGTGCGGCGCGACGATGCCGACCTTGCGGCCATCGGCGAGGTTCATCAGCGCCGCGCGCCCGACTTCGCTGCCTGTACCCGCCGTGGTGGGGATGGCGATGATCGGGGCGATGGCGTTGGTGATCCTCGCGAGCCCGCCATCGATCAGGGCGTATTGCGAAAGCGGCTCGGGATGGGTGGCAAGCAGGGCCACCGCCTTGGCCAGATCGATCGGTGAACCGCCGCCGAAACCGATCACCCCGTCGCATCCCGCAGCCCGATAGACCGCGAGTGCTTCCAGCGTCGCTGCCTCGGTGGGATTGGTCTCGACCCCGTCGAATATGGCGGGCGGGGCGCCGCCCATCGCCGCTTCGAGCTTGGCGAGCAGGCCGGCGGCGACGATGCCCTTGTCGGTGACCACAAGCGGTTTCGTCATCCCGCAGGCAGCGATGTCTTCGTGCAATTGCGCGATGACGCTGCGTCCAAAGCGGATCGTGGTGAGATAGGTGATCAGCGACATGGGCGGCCTCCGCGCGATATTCATGTGCGGCCGTGCCGCATTGTGACGCGCCGTGGACAGACGGCGCATTGCTTTCAGGCTCGACATTCTCCCGCAGTGGTGCTGCGCACAAGAACCATGCCTGCCCATACGGTGCGGGAAGGGATGCGCCACCAGCGTGAGGGGCCTCTCCGCGCTTTCATGTTGCGATGCAGCAAGGCGCGGGTTATCGATATTGCAGTGCAGGATCGCATTGGCTGTCGGGTGCAGAGAAAGAGCAAATGGCGGGCATATTGGTCATCATCGCGGCGCTCGCAGCGCTGATGTATCTCGCCTACCGCGGTTTCAGCCTGCTCTTGCTCACGCCCGCACTCGCGATCCTTGCGGTGCTCGTCGCCGAACAGGGCCCGCTGCTTGCGAGCTATACGCAGATCTTCATGGAGGCCACCGGCGGGTTCATCATCCAGTATTTCCCGCTCTTCCTGCTCGGCGCGGTGTTTGGCAAGCTGATGGAGGCGTCCGGCTCGGCACGGGTTCTGGCCGATGGCATCATTCGCGGGCTGGGGCCGCGCCGGGCCATTCTTGCGGTGATTCTCTCCTGCGCGGTGATGACCTATGGCGGCGTCTCGCTCTTCGTCGTCGCCTTCGCGGTCTGGCCCATCGCCTCGGCCCTGTTTCGTGAGGCGCAATTGCCGCGCGTGCTGATTCCGGCCACGATCGCGCTCGGCGCCTTCACCTTTACCATGACGGCCTTGCCCGGGACGCCGGCGATCCAGAATGCGATCCCGATGCCGTATTTCGACACCACGCCCTTCGCCGCGCCGGGACTCGGGATCATCACCGGGGTGCTGATGCTGGGGCTCGGCTGGGCCTGGCTGGAGCGGCGCGCGCGGGTGATCGGCCCGGGCTACGGTGAAGGCGCGGATGAGGGTATGGGTGAAATCGTGCGCGCCATGCCCGGTCTGGCGATTGCCGCGACGCCGCTGATCATGGTGCTCGTGCTCAATCTGGCATTCACCTTCGTCATCATTCCCCGGATGGATACCGCCTATCTGGCCCAGCCCGAATTCGGCGCGACGGATGTCGGGGCCCTGCGTGGCGTCTGGTCGATCATCGCGGCGCTGACCTTTTCCTCGCTGCTCCTGATTGCGCTGAACTGGCGGCGTCTCGCCGACAGCCTCGGGGTGACGCTTGATGCGGGTGCCAAGGATTCGCTCAAGCCAATCTTCAACACCGCCTGCCTCGTCGGTTTTGGCGCCGTGATCGCGTCGCTCGGCGCCTTCGGGGTGATCCGCGACTGGGTGGTGACGGTGGGCGGCGACAATCCGCTGATCTCGCTCGCTGTCGGCACCAGCCTGCTGGCGGGCATGACCGGCTCGGCATCAGGGGGTATGTCGATCGCACTGTCGACTTTGGGCGAGACCTATCTCGCCATGGGCGAGGCGGCCGGCATATCGCCGGAACTGCTCCACCGGGTGACGGCGGTGGCGACGGGCGGGCTCGATGCGCTGCCGCATAACGGCGCAGTGATCACCCTGCTGACGATCTGCGGGCTCACCCACAAACAGGCCTACAAGGATATCGCGGTGGTCGCCGTGGTGATCCCGCTGATCGCCCTCGTGGTGCTGGTCACGCTGGGCACGCTGTTGGGCAGCTTCTGACGCGCATTCCGCGATGCATTATCGCGCGCGGCTGGAACCGTGACGCATGCGAGCCCGTTGTTGATGCGACAGGCAGCGGATGACGCCGCCCGTGCGAGCCATGAAAACCGGCTCCTGCGCGACAACGAGCATTGATGGAGAGAGACATGAACTGGGATCAGATCAAGGGCCAGTGGAAGCAATATACCGGCAAGGCGCGTGAAAAATGGGGTGAACTCACCGATGACGATCTCGAGCGTGCCGCTGGCAGTCGCGACCAACTTGTCGGCGTGGTTCAGGAGCGCTACGGCATCGCCCGTGACGAGGCGGAAAAGCAGGTCGATTCCTGGAGCAAAGAGCTCGATTGACGACGGCATTTGCGTCGGGACGGCAGTCACTCTACGCTGAATCGACCGGTGCAATAAAAAGTTGCCGAAAAGTTAATCATAGAAAACAGCTTGTGCAGCGCCGTAACAGGCGCTGTGCGACCTTGCGGGGAGGATATCATGGACGCCAAAACAGGTGTAAATACAGAAAATCCGCTGGCATTGAAGGATTCGAGCCTGTTGCGGCAGGCCAATTACATTGACGGCGCCTGGGTCGGAGCTGATGATTCCGCGACGCTTGAGGTGCGCAATCCCGCAACCGGCGCCGTTATCGGTACCGTTCCCAAGGGCGGCAAGGGTGAGACGCGGCGGGCGATCGAGGCGGCGGAGCGCGCCCTTGTAGACTGGCGTGCGCGCACCGCCAAGGAGCGCCACGCCATTCTGATCCGTTGGTTTGACCTGATGATGGAAAACCAGGAGGATCTGGCACGCATCATGACGGCGGAGGGCGGTAAGCCGCTGGCGGAGGCGCGTGGTGAAATCGCCTATGGCGCGAGCTTCATCCAGTGGTTCGCCGAGGAAGGCAAGCGCGTCTACGGCGACACCATCCCCTCGCCCGTGGCAGGGCGCCGGATGATGGTGATCAAGCAGCCTGTGGGCGTGTGCGGCGCCATCACGCCGTGGAATTTCCCAAATGCCATGATCGGGCGCAAGGCCGGCCCGGCGCTGGCCGCCGGCTGCACCATGGTGCTCAAGCCGGCTTCCGCGACGCCTTACTCCGCGCTGGCTCTGGCCGAGCTCGGGGAGCGCGCCGGGATCCCGAAGGGCGTGTTCAGCGTTGTTACCGGCTCCGCCAGTGCGATCGGTGAAGAGCTCACGACGAATCCGATCGTGCGCAAGATCACCTTCACCGGCTCCACGGAAGTCGGCAAGCAGCTGATGGCGGCCTCCGCCGGCACGGTGAAGAAGGTCTCGATGGAGCTGGGTGGCAACGCGCCGTTCATCGTCTTCGACGATGCGGATGTCGATGCCGCCGTCGAGGGAGCGATCGCCTCGAAATTCCGCAATACCGGGCAGACCTGCGTCTGCGCCAACCGCATCCTCGTGCAGGACGGCGTCTACGATACATTCGTGAAAAAGCTCGCCGCCGCAACCGAAAATCTGAAGGTTGCGGATGGTTTCGAGGACGGCTCGCAGATCGGGCCGCTGATTGATGATGCGGCTGTGGCCAAGGTCGAGGATCATATCAAGGATGCGACCGGCAAGGGCGCGAAGGTGCTCACCGGCGGAGAACGCCACCCGCTGGGCGGCAGCTTCTACAAGCCCACCGTGCTTTCGGACGTCACGCCGCAGATGAAGGTCGCCCGCGAGGAGACCTTCGGGCCGCTCGCCCCGGTCTTCCGCTTCAAGGACGAGGCGGAGGCGATCCGCATGGCCAACGACACCGAATTCGGCCTCGCCGCCTATTTCTATTCCCGCGACGTGGGCCGCGTCTGGCGTGTGGGGGAGGCGCTCGAATACGGGATCGTCTCGATCAATGTGGGTGTCTTCTCCAACGAAGTCGCGCCCTTCGGCGGCGTCAAGGAGAGTGGCGTCGGGCGCGAGGGTTCGAAATACGGGATCGACGATTATCTCGAGATGAAATTCCTCTGCCTCGGCGGGATCGATTGAGGCGGATGCACGCCTCATCGGCTTCGCGCCCGGTCCATTCCGTTGGACCGGGCGCCTTAACGTGTGTTCCAAACATCCGCGTCAGCGGGTGAGCACGATTCCGGTTTCGCCTTCGCAGCTGAGTTCCGGTTCCTTTTGCAGCGTGTAATGCTGCGCCACGATGATGTGAAGGGGGAGCGATCAGCGATGGTGACGCCGGAGCCCACGGAGAAACGCCCGTTGGGGAGATAGATGGTGCCCGTCAGAACCGATGCGTGTGCGCTGCCGAAATGGTAGCGCTGGTCTGCGCCATCAGGGCCGCGACCGGTCAGAAGCAGCCCGGCCAGGTTGCCGATGCGCGGTGCCGTGAGCGCGATATGCGCCTCGCGCGTAACCTCCAAGACGAGATTGTGGGGGTTGCCTGTTCCTCTGCCGGCGCCCGGACCATGATCGCCTCCGCTGAAAATGCATGCTGTGCTGCGCGCTCTCATCCAGGCTCACGAGGCAGAGCGGATAATCAGCGCCCACCGACATGGCGACCGCCTCGACGGAAACAACGGAGGTCTCGCCACGCAGAGCCTTGATGAAGAGTGTTTCGGGACAGCCTTCGAAAACGATGCGCACACTGTGTTCAAGCTCGTCGATCAAAGCGCTGATATCGGCGACGAGCCCCTGCTCTGCGAGATGGTCTCGTCCGCGCGCTTCCAGATACGCTTCCAGTGCGGTGAGATTGCGTTGGCGAAGCTGCATTTCACGCGCGCCGGAGAGGGCCAGATGATCGGCGATGCTCTGGAGGCTCGCCTTGGTCATCGTCATGCGCGACAGATCGACCGCAAGTCCGGCCATTGCGGCAAGCAGAGGCAGCGAAAGCGCTGCGACAATGGCAACGCTGCCGGCTGTATCTTTGCGCAGCCGATTGCCTCAGGGCGCCCGGAAAAGCGAGGTGATCTTGCCGATTGCCGGCATGGCTGTCTCCTCGATGACAGCACGGTTGCGCTGTCGATGGTCTCTCACGCAGTTGCGACAAGAATTGATTGATCGTTTTGCAAGCAATTGAGCGCAACTGGCGAAACGTAAGATGCGTTGATTCATTAGAGCATCATGCAGTCAGGTGGATACCGGCTGACGGGAGAAATGATGCGCCAGACAATGACCTGGAGCGCCCGGCCTGACTCCGTCAGGTCGGAATGCGCTCTATTGCGCGCTCAATGCTTCGAGATGGATTTTTGCGATTGCGGGAGGCCATCTGCATAAGAAATCTTAGGGGTTGTGGCCATGATCGGCGCATAATCCGCTCATCCGGAACGACGATCCGTACCCGCCTGCTGCTGATGATCGCCATCGCCATCGCGATCGCGGCTGCCCAGGCCTTCGCCCTCGTTTTCGCCAGCTGGAACGAACCGGTTCGCTATGGTGAGGCCAAGCGCGATGTTCTCGTCGCTCAAGCCAATGTACTCGCCAGGGCGGCTGCGGAGGGCATGCGGCACGGGGATGATCGTACCGTGTAATCAGCGCTCGCCGCGGTGGGACGTATCGACGGGCTCGTTCACGTCGCTATCCGCGATTCGGATGGCCGGATCATGGCGCATAGCGGGCACACGGAAATGCTGGCCGAGGTCGGTCCTGGAGGGGCCAGATGTGCCGCTCGCCCTGCAGGATATGTTTTTCGCGCAGACCATCGCGATCGTGACCCCGGTGACACGCGGCGGCAGAGAGAACGGGGAATTGCGGCTGATCGCCGGTTTCAACCGGATGATCGCCGATATCGCCCAGCGCGACGCCGCATTCGCGCGCCATCGTGCGGATCTGGAGTAGAAGGTGCGCGAACGCACCGCCGATTACCAGCGCGCCGCTGCCGAGGCCGATGCGGCCAATGCGGCGAAATCCTCGTTCCTCGCCACCATGAGCCATGAAATCCGCACGTCGATGAACGGGGTGCTGGTCATGGCCGAACTCCTCGCCGAAGGGCGCCTTGCGGATGCGGAACGGCACAAGGCTCAGATGATCGTGCGATCAGGGCGCAATCTGCTTGCCATCATCAACGACATCCTGGATTTCCCGAAAATTGAGGCCGGCAAGCTCGACATCGTGCCCGGGCCGCATGATCCCGGCGAGACGATCGCAGCGGTGCATGCGCTCCATGGCGATGCGGCGCGCGGGAAGGGGCTGGCATTCACCTGCGAGAACGCGCTCGAACCGGGACGTGGAGTCATGGCGGATCCGGTGCGGTTGGGACAGGTCGTCTCCAACCTCGTCTCGAACGCCATCAAGTTCACGGGCGAAGGCACGGTCGGGATCCGCGTCGCGCCGCTGCCGGATGATGCGCAACGGGTCTGCTTCACGGTGCGCGACAGCGGGATCGGCATCCTGCCTGACAAGCAGGATGCGATCTTCGAAGTCTTCACCCGGGCCGACCAGACGACCCATCGCAGCTATGGCGGGACCGGGCTCGGCCTCTCCATTGCGCGGCACCTCGTCGAGGGGATGGGCGGCGTGATGGAACTGGAGAGCGTAGAGGGGGAGGGCACGTGTTTTCGGTTCACCCTGCCCGGCTGCGCGATTTTGACATCCGGGCAGGAAACTGCAGTGGCGCAGATCGCGCAGCCGGATCTCTCGGCTGCCCGGGTGCTCGTGGCCGATGACAGCGAGACCAATCTGGCGGTGGGGCGCGCAGCATTCGGGCGCTTCGGTCTAGCCCCCGATTGTTTGCGGGACGGGCATGAAGCCGTGGCCGCGCTGGACGGGGCTGGGTACGATCTGGTGCTGATGGATGGCTGGATGCCCGGCCTCGACGGCTATGCGGCGACCCGCGAAATCCGCGCCCGCGAGGCGCGGCAGGCGCGCGCCGGTTTCGATCGTGGCGCTCACCGCGCATGTGGTCGGTGCGCAGGCGCAGGCCTGGCGCGAGGCGGGTATGGATGCGGCATTGTCGAAACCCTTCACGCTTTCGCAATTGCAGGAGATCCTGATGCGCCATCTGCCGGCTGAGCGTCGGCAGGCGGGCCACGCCGCGTCAGAATCGGCTGAACGGACGGATGTGCCGCAAACCGGATCTCCGCAGGCCGCAGCTGACCCGGCGGACGGGCCGATCGATCCGGCGGTTCTGGAAGATCTGATCGATGCTGCCGGCGGGTCAAAGGTGATTGCCGAGCGGGTGGTGGGGCTGTTTGCCAGCGAATCGCAAAGGCGGCTGGCGGAACTGCGTGAAGCGGTCGAAGCACGCAATGCCGAGCGCCTGGCCGCAGCATCCCATGCGCTGCGCTCGATCAGCCTGAATGTCGGTGCGGCGGAACTCGCGCGCGTGCTCTCGGACTGCGAAAACGGCGCAAGGGAAGGCGGGGCGGTCATCACGGCGGGCGAGGCCGAAGCGATCGCGGAGGAGATCGTGGATGTCAATGCCGCACTCGGGGCATTCTTGCGTCAGGGGCGCTGATCGGCGGCGTTCGCACTGGCCGGCATGATCGCCATGCCGCGCGAATCGGCAATCAGTGCGGTGATGTCTTCGGCGCTGACCGGGTGTGAGAACAGAAACCCCTGGAGAAAGTGGCAGCCGGATGCGCGCAGGATATTGTGTTGTTCCTGCGTCTCTACCCCCTCCGCCGTCACGCGCATGCCCAGTGATCGCGATAGCGCCACGATGGATTGGACGATCGCCGCCGAACGCATCAGATGAATGTCCTTGATGAAGGATTTGTCGATCTTCACCTTGTCCATCGTGAGGTTCATCAGATAGGTCAGACTTGAATAGCCGGTGCCGAAATCGTCGAGTGCAATCCTGATGCCCGCCTTGCGCAAAATCGCGATATTCGCCGCAGCGTGTTCGAAATCGCGAATATAGGCGTTTTCGACCAGTTCGAGCTCCACGTGATCACGGGCGAGTCCTGAGGCGTCGATCCGGGCGATCGCCTCTTCGGCGAAGCCGGTCTGTGCGAAATGCGGGGCGCAGATGTTCACGCTGACGCTGAGGCCGGGCCAGGCCCGGGCGTCGCGACAGGCGCGTTCCAGAACCCACCAGTCCAGTGCCCGCAATTCGCCTGGCTTGTGCAGCAGATCCAGAACTTCCCGGGGGCCGAGCCATCCTTCATGCGGATGCTTGCGGCGCAGCAGGGCTTCGACCGAAATCACCCGGTTGTCGAGACGCGCGACCTGCGGTTGATAGAACAGTTCCAACTCGGTCGTCGACACCGGTCCGATGCGTTTTCCGGGCGCTTTGTCGCCCATGGCGGCTCCTGTTGCCGTCGCCCGGCGAACAGGGCGAAGAGGGCGATCAGGCAGATCATGGCTCGTGATCCGTACTTGCTGATCCATCGGTTCTGCCTCGGGCTGGTCCATGTTCAGGTGATCCGCATGGCCCGTCTCGGAGCCATTGTGCGGCGGGGGGCGGATGATTGCCGGCTCCGCCCCCCTTTGTCCGTGACAGGGCGGACGAACCATACGTGTTTCCGCGGGGGCCGCCATGCGACGACAGGGCCTGCCCCGGAAACACCGAAAGAATAGGCGCCGAAGTGTTTTCTGATTATTTATGCAAATTAATAGAACCGCTTGTTTTTCGGTGTAATTGCCGGAAGACTGTGCATTCTCGATTGTGTGGCGCGGGCGGTCCGGGATGTGTCGGCCTCGCTGCGAAATCTCGCTGCGCGTTCTTCATGCGCGCTCTTGCGGTTCGCATTTGGTCCCGTTAACGTCACACCTGCCGTTGGGGTGCCCGGGAGGGCTGAGAGGCGTGATGCGCCAACCCATCGAACCTGATCCGGGCAATGCCGGCGTAGGGAACGGGCTCTTCGACGATCATTCGTCATCTGACCTGTCTCTTCGTGCGCATGGCCGGCGCGAGGAGTGCAGATGGTTTGTGCCAGATACAGATCGATCATCCGCACGGTGACGGGCGCAAGGCCCGGGGCCGGCGCGTCGCCATCCGTGCGCATCACGGAGGCGCTCACGCCGCTGCCACCGATGCAGCTTGCTTCCGGATCAGCCTGCAGATTCCCGACAGATGGATGATATCATTATGCATGCCTTGAAGAAGAAAACTCTCCCCGCTCTCGCCGGCGCGCTCGCCGCATCCCTGATGCTGTCGGTCGCCACGATCACGCCCGCCGCTGCGCAGGATCGGATCGAGGTGATCCTCGACTGGTTCGTCAATCCCGATCACGGCCCGATCATCCTTGCCGAGGAACTCGGCTATTTCGCGGAAGCCGGGCTCGAGGTCGATGTGGTGGCACCGGCCGATCCGACCGATCCGCCGCGCATGGTAGCGGCGGGGCGCGCCGATATCGCTATATCGTATCAACCGCAGCTGCATCTCAACTTGCATCAGGGCATGCCGCTGGTGCGCGTGGGCACCCTCGTCTCGACGCCCCTGACCTGCCTCGTCGTCCTTGCTGACGGCCCGATCCGGGAGATGACCGATCTCGCCGGCGGCAAGGTCGGTTTCGCCGTGGCCGGAATTCAGGAGGTGATGCTTGAAGCCATGCTCGCCCATCACGGCATGAGCGGCGAGGATGTCGAGCAGATCAATATCGGCTGGTCGATCTCGCCGGCGCTGATGAGCGGCCAGGTCGACGGGGTGATCGGGGCGTTTCGCAATTTCGAGCTCAACCAGCTCGAGATCGAGGGCACGGCCGGGCGCTGCTTCAACCCAGAGGAAGAAGGCATTCCCGCCTATGACGAGCTGATCTACGTGGCCAATCCGGAAACCATGGACAAGGACGTGATCGCCCGCTTCCTCACGGCGACGGAGCGCGCCACGCATTACATTCTCAACAATCCGGAAGATGCCTGGGAGATCTTCGCGGCGACGTCCGACGAACTGCGCACAGAGCTGAATATCCGTGCCTGGGGCGATACCTATCCGCGTTTCGCCAGCCGCCCCGCAGCCTTTGATTACGGGCGCTATGCCGATTTCGAGGCGTTCCTGCACGAGTCCGGGATGATCCCCGAGATCCACCCGGTCGAGCGCCTCGCCATCGATGTGACGCGTCCGTGACGATGCCCGGCGCATCAGCGCAGACGAAGACGGGGGCGGGCGCTGCGTCCGCTCCCGGCATCACGCTCACGGGTGAAGGCCATTCCGGCGAGGCGCTGCTCTTCGCGCCGCTGACGCTGACCCTGCCTGCCGGGCGCTGGACGGGTCTGCTCGGGGCGTCCGGCGTGGGGAAATCGACGCTGCTGCGGGTGATTGCGGGGCTGGAGACGGGTGTGCGCTTCGTCGGAGAGGTGCGCGTGAGCGACGGGCTGCCGCTCTCAGGGCGGGTGGCGCTGATGGCGCAGAGCGATCTGCTGGTGCCGTGGCGCGACATTCTCGGCAATGTCACCATCGGCGCGACCCTGCGCGGCGCACGGGCCGACCGTGATCGCGCCATGGCGCTCCTGGAGCGCGTCGGCCTCGCCGATCACGCGCACAAGCGCCCGCATATGCTCTCGGGCGGTCAGCGCCAGCGCGCCGCTCTCGCGCGCACCCTGATGGAGGATCGTCCGGTGATCCTGCTTGACGAGCCATTTTCAGCACTGGATGCGCGCATGCGCGCGCAGATGCAGGAGCTCGCCGGAGCCTTGCTCACCGGGCGCACGGTGCTGCTCGTCACGCATGAGCCGGCGGAGGCCGCGCGGCTGTCGCATGCCGCCTGGCTGATGCATGCGCGCGGGCTCGAGGCGCTGGACTTGCCGCAGACGCCGCCGGTGCGCGATCTCGAGGATCCGGCCTTTCTGAGCGCACAGGCAGCTTTGTTCAGGCGTTTGCGGGCCCGCGATCCGGGTGTCCCGGAACGCGCCGGGGAGGGGGCGTGATGGGGCCCCTTACGTTGCGCCGCAGCGCTCCGTTCCTGCGCGGGCTCGCCGTCTTGGCCTTCGCGCTTGCCCTGTGGCAGGGCATCGTCTGGGGCACGGGCGTGCCGCATTTCATCCTGCCCGGTCCCGAGCGGGTCTGGCGGGCACTGGTCAGCTCTCGCACAATCATTCTCGACAATGCCTGGATCACCTTCGCGCAGATCCTGATCGGCCTCGTGCTTGGCGCCACGCTTGGTGTCGTGACGGCGCTGCAGCTTGCCATGTCGCCGCTGGCGCGCCTGGTGATGCGTCCGATCCTCGTCTTCGCACAGGCAATTCCGATCTTTGCGCTCGCGCCGATCCTGACGCTCTGGCTCGGCTACGGCATGGGTTCGAAGATCGTGATGGTGATCCTGATCATCTATTTCCCCGTCGCCTCCTCCTTCTTCGACGGGCTGACGCGTACGCCGCGCGGCTGGCTCGATCTGGCGCAGGTGATGGGGGCTTCGCCCAACCGTGCGATCTTCCTGCTGCGCGCGCCGCAGGCGCTGCCGTCGCTCGCCTCGGGCCTGCGGCTGGCGGCGGTCTATGCGCCGTTCGGGGCGGTGATCGGGGAATGGGTGGGGGCCTCCAAGGGGCTCGGCTATCTGATGCTGCTCGCCAATGGCCGGGCGCAGACGGATCTGATGTTCGCCGCTCTGTTCGTCCTCGCGGCCTTTACCGTGCTGCTCTATCTCGGCATTGACCGTGCTGGCGCCGCGCTGACGGCCCGGTTCACCGAGCCGAGCGGGTAGGGGCGCCTGCAGGATGAAGGGGCGCTTGCCGTGTCAGGCGAGGCAGCCACGTCGCGTGCTTCATCATGCGCGCGCTTTATTCGGCTGCGCCTTCAATCCTGATATGCCCCCTTACCCCCTCCTCTCCACCATCGAGAGGGCGTTCCGGCGAGCGCTTCATGCGGGGTTGTGCCTCACATTCGTTTCACCAGCCGCACCAGCACCAGCAGGATGACGGCGCCGAGGGTGGCGTGGATCAGGGCGGCGAGGAAGCCGCCGCCGACAGTGAAGCCGAGTTGCGGCAGGATCATGCCGGCGGCGAAAGCGCCGAGAATGCCGAGCACCATGTTTCCGAGAATGCCGAAGCCGGAGCCACGCACCAGCGCGCCGGCGATCCAGCCGGCAAGCGCGCCGATGATGAGGAAAATGACGAGGCTTTCGATTCCCATGGCGGGGCTCCTTCTTTTCACTGAACCCGTTGTAGCAAAAGCGACGCGCCGGCACAGCCCCGCTACCCGGCCCGCAGCCGATTTCGTGTTGACAGGTGCATGATCAGCATATCTTGTATTAAAAATTGTTTTTTTGGAAAAGAGGCGCCCCATGGTCATGCAGCTGAGTGACGATCAGCGATTCCAGGTGATGATGGAGGAGTGGCGGCAATGCGAGAGTGGTATTCGGGGGCTGGATGCGATCACGTTCAAGATCAGGGCGTGGGTCGTTACCCTCGTGGCCGGATCGATAATTGCTGCAACAAGGCCTGATTTTGATGTTAGTATCTGGATAATTTTTGGTTTTATTTTAACTTTCTACTTCATCGACACAATGGTAAACAGTTATAAGGATGTTTTTATTATAACTATGCAAGAAATTTCTGAAATTATGGGCAGGACTTCGTTGTCAGAGAACCATTCTAATATAGATTGCTACCAAAAACCATTATACCCAGAAAAATTCAAAAATAAAGATTACTATAAATATTTACGGACTAATTTTTTAAGATTTGATAATTGGTGCTTTTATTTGTTTATTTTGATTACAGTATTGTTTTATTTTAAATTTGCTGAAATATAGTGTTTCATAATTTCAACCGTTTCACAAATATGGTGATGCCAGCCAGACCAGACGGTTGCGCACGCGTTGCCAGGCGGGGCGGGCGGCGAGGCTCAGGAGCGTTTCGGGCACCGCATCGCCGATCCGTGCCTGCAACCGCGCCTCGATCCAGCCGGCAAGCGCGGGATCATGAACCTCGACATCGAGCTCGAAATTCAGCCGCAGGCTGCGTGGATCGATATTGGAGGAACCGAGATAGCTCCAGATACCGTCGATGGTGAAGAGCTTGGAGTGATCGAACGGCCCGCGCGCGCGCCAGACGCGGCATCCATGGCGCAGGATCTGGTCGAGCTGGGCCGTCATGGCGTAATCGACGAGCCTGAGATTGTTGGCCAGCGGGATCACGATATCGACGGCGACGCCGCGCCGTGCGGCGACGCCGAAAGCGGCGACGAGCTGCTGATCGGGCAGGAAATAGGGCGTGGCCAGCATCACCCGTTCGCGCGCTTCGCCGAGTGCACCGATGAGCATGGCATGGGTCGATTCGAGGGTTTCGTCCGGGCCTGACGGTATGGCGCGCGCCGGCGCGGCATGGGCAACGCGGTCCCGACGGGGTGAGCGGTGACGGTCATGCTCGGCGCGGTCATGCTCGGCGCGGTCATGCTCGGCACGGTCATGCACGAACCAGTCATCGCCCTTGAGCGTCTCGCCGGTGGTGAATTCCCAATCCTCGGCGAAGATCGTCATCAATTCGCCGATCAGCGGCCCTGTGACCTCGAAATGCGTGTCATGCGCCACGTTGCTCCCGGCTGCCTCGGTAAGAAAATGGGCGCGTATGTTCATGCCGCCGGTAAAGCCCGTCTCGCCATCGACAATCATGATCTTGCGGTGGCTGCGCAGATTGGCATAGGCGAGCCGCAGACCTGACAGGCTGCTCATGAACAGGGCGGTATCGACACCCTTCGATGCCAGGACACGGGTGACCGGCGGACGCGAATAGCGCGAGCCGACCCCGTCGATCAGCACCTTCACCTGCACGCCCCGCGCCCGCGCCTGCGCCAGCGCCTCGACAAAGGCGAGGCCGGCTGCGTCATGGTCGAAGATGTAGCTTGCGAGCGCGATGGAACGCCTTGCACCCCGGATTCCCTCCAGCATGGCGGGGTAGGCTTCGTCTCCACCCGATAGCGGGGTGATGCGGTTGCCCGGTTTCAGCCGGAAAGGCGAGACGCTGTCGCCAAGCCGACCCAAAGCCGGAACAGTGATCGACCCGGACAGGGCCGCCTCTTCATGGGCGTCGCGCGGACGGTTGCGGCGCCGGCGCCGGCGCTGCACACTCTCGCGTCGCACCCGGTTTATTCCGGCCACGAGATAGAAGAACGCACCCAGAAAAGGCGAGAACAGCACCACCGCGACCCACCCGAGGGCTGAGCGGACGTCGTCCTTGGTCATGGCCGCATGCAGGGCCGCCACGAGCCCGATGATCAGGCCCGCCGCGAAGGTCAGATGCGGCCAGTAAAGATCCAGAAGCCATTCCATATCCCAAGCGTAGACGGGTTTTTGCAGATGAGCACAACCCCAATGCACGCCCGCAGCCGATTCCTGCACAGGAATGCATGCCAACGGTCGCGGATAGAAGTGCAGCGGGCTTGCGAGGATAGCGGAAGACGGGATGTAGTAACGTTATCTTTGATTGTGTATATTATCTTAAATTGCATCAAAATACAACTTATAATTAAAGCTGTTTAATCGAATTTTAACGGTGATCATTCAGAAATGATTCACATTTACGTTGCGTCGTTATCAGGCGGCGCATGTTGAGATCGAGCGAGGATTGCGCCATGCCGACAGTGGGAACCGCTGCCCGCCAGAACGGAACCGGCATTGCCGGCAAACCCGCTGCCGTGGTGCGCGGAGGCGACATCGGGTCGCGCCTCGGGCCGGCCCGGGTTTCCATGGCGCAGCCCGCCCCGGCAGGGCAGCGTACGCCCCGTGATGCGGAATTCGAGCGCTGGCGCAACGCGCCGGCAGCCTGGCTGGCCGAGCGTCTCGCCGAAGCAGCGATGCGCGATGCGCAGGCGAGCCGGCGCGTCGATTCCGGCCATCAGGCGGAAACGACCCCGGCCCGGGCGGCGGCTCCAGGCGTCGCTAACAAGGCTCCCTCGCAGCAGGCCGCTTGTCCGACCGCTTCTTTGCAGCGCGCGTCACAGCCCGCTCCGCAGTCTTTTGCCCAATCTCCTGCGCAAAAGCGAAATCCGCTGGAGGGCGCGGAGGCCATCGCGCGGCGGTTGCGGCAGAACGAGGAGCGGCTGGTTGCGACCGAGGCGGCGGTCAACCGCCATGCCGAGGCGCTAACCGATGCCGAAAGGCGGGCGAACGAGGCCGAAAGCCGGCTCGCGGAAACGCACTCCCTCGTTGGTGAGGCGCGGCGCTATGCCAATGAGGCGCAAACGCGTCTCGCCGAGATGCAAAACCGCCTCGATGAGGCCTGTCGCAGGGCGCAAAAGGCCGAGCAGCGTGCCGAGGCGGCAGAGGCCACGCGCGCCGATATCGAGGAGCGCGCCGCGCGCGCGTTCGCGATCATGAAGGAGCGCATTGCCTCCGCCGAGGCCGAAGCCGATGCGGCACAGGAAGCACTCACCCGCCATCGCGCGGAATCACGTGAGCATCTCACAAGTCTCGAAGAGACGCTGGCTGCGCGCGAAGACGCGCTCAAACGCAAGGATGCGGAAACGCAAGCGCGCATCAACGAGGCCCAGCGCGACGCCCAGGCGCGCATCTTCGCCGTCCAGGCCCGCCTCGACATCGCCGAGATCCGCCTCGCCAAGGCGCGTGAGGCCCTCGAAGCCGAAAGCCTCACGCCTGTCTCACAGCCGGACGAGATGCTTCCCCTGGTTCAGGCCCCTCACTGACGCGGGCCCCGTTCAGGCCGCATCGCGTTTGGCGGCGTGATAGCCGCCGTCGCCACGATGCAGGATCACGTCGCTCTCCAGCAGATCAGCCGGCGAGAGATCGCGCTCTCGATCAAGCTCTCGCCACAGCGGAATCAGCTGTTCGAGATCGAGCGCCGGCCAGGCATCCGGGCTGTCGAGCACGAAATAGGTCTCCTGGAAATCATCGATGCGATAGTTCGTGCCCATGACACGACCGAGATCGAAGCCGACGCGGTTGGGGGATTCGCTTTCCAGCGAGAATACCGTCTCCGATGGCGACGAGGCGATGCCGGCGCCGACGATGCGCAGGCCCTGCTCCGTGCGGGCAAGGCCGAATTCCACCGTATACCAGTAGAGGCGCGCCAGCCGGTGCAGGGTGCCGTGGCGCGCCGCGGCGAGCCCGGCATTGCCGTACGCCTCCAGATAATCGGCATAGACCTGCTGCATGATCAGCGGCACATGGCCGAAGACGTCATGGAAGATGTCCGGCTCCTCGATATAGTCGATCTGCTCGGGCTTGCGGATCCAGTAGCCGGCGGGGAACTTGCGCTCGGCCAGCAGGGTGAAGAAGGTGATATCCGGCACCAGCCCCGGCACCGCGACGACCTCCCAGCCGGTGGCCTCGCGCAGGCGTGCATTCATCACGCGAAAATCCGGGATGCCCTCATCGGAAATCCCCAGCGCGTCGAGCCCTTCGGGAAAACTGTCGCAGATGCGCCCCCGCAGAACGTCTCGCTGCCGCCGTGCCAGGGTCGCCCAGGTGGCGTGATCCTCCGGCGTGTAATCCGCAAAGCCCTGATCGCGCAGGTAATGGCGCGGATGGTCCTTGTCGTTTTCGCTGAGCATGGCGGAAGACATGGGCGTTCTCCTCTCGTGATCATCTGTTTGATGAGAGAATAAGCCAGATCGGACGTCATTATCGGACGATTATGCGCGCCTACGACGCCATATTGGTCACTTCATGACCTGTTCGAGCCCGTTACAGCTTTGTCCGCAGCCCCCACAATTCCGGGAAGAAGGCGTGGTCGAGGATGCTTTTGAGATAACCCACCCCCGAGGAGCCGCCGGTGCCCATGCGCATGCCGATGATGCGTTCCACCACCGTCACATGGCGGAAGCGCCATTGCCGCATCAGATCCTCCAGATCGACGAGTTCCTCGGCGAGTTCGTAGAGATCGAAATACGTCTGCGATTCGCGATAGACCTTCTCCCAGATCGCGGCGGTCTCGGCATTGTAGACATGCGGCTCGCGCACATCGCGGTTCAGCACCGGTTCGGGGATCGCGAGCCCGCGCCGGGCCATCAGCCGCATCGCCTCGTCATAGATCGAGGGCGCGTCATAGGCGGCCTTGAGCGGATTGTGGCGCGCGGGTTTATGGGCATGCGGGCGCAGCATCAGCTCCTTCTTGGCGCCGAGCTTGAACTCGATCATGCGGTACTGGAACGACTGGAAGCCGGAGGAATGGCCGAGCTTGTCGCGGAAGGCGAGGTAATCGGCGGGCGTCATCGTGGCAAGCACGTCCCAGGCGCGCACCAACTGCTCCTGGATGCGCCCGCAGCGCGCCAGCGCCTTGAAGGCGGGGCGCAGATCGTCGTCGCGGATGCGGGCCATCGCGAAATCGAGTTCGTGCAGGAAGAGCTTCATCCACAATTCCTGCACCTGGTGGATGGCGATGAAGAGCGGCTCGTCATGCTGGTCCGAGAGCGGATTCTGCGCCGAGAGCAGGGTGTCGAGATCGAGATAATCGCCATAGGACATGGCCTTGGAAAAATCGGTATGGACGCCGTCGCTGCTCATCCACCATGCTCCTTCGCGGGTCTGACGATCGCCGCTGTTGTCACGAGATATTTAAAACTTAAAATATCATGCGGAAGCCGCGAGCGGAACGTGCGCGCGGCGAAAATCGACGAGGCCTGCCGCGATGCTCGACCTACGCGCTCATTTCTCCCGTTTCCTCGCCGCCGAACCGGGGCGCATCCATCTAGCCGCGCATTCGCATCATTTCTGGCCGGATGTAACCCGCGAGGCACAAATCGAGGCCTGGGACGACGCGGCGCGGCTCGCCGACGGCAAATGGGGGCACGTGATGGGGCACGTGTGGCGTGAGGCACAGACGCATGTGGCGCGCACGTTGGCTCTGCCCGATCCGGCGAGCGTGGTCTTCGGGCAGAACACCTTCGAATTCTGGCTGCGGCTGTTTTCCTGCTTTCCCGCGCAGAAACGGCTGAAGATTCTCGCCAGCGACGGCGAGTTTCACTCCTTCACGCGCCTGGCACGCCGGCTGGAGGAGGACGGCCTCGTCGAAGTGGAGCATGTGCCGGCGGAGCCCTTTGCGGATTTTGCGCAGCGATTCGCTGCGCGCGCGGCGGTGGGCGGGCACGACATCGTGCTGTTCAGCCAAGTGCTGTTCAATTCCGGCTTCGCATTGTCGGCTGGGGAGATGGCGCAGATCGTGGCTTGTGTGCCTTCGCCCGAGAGCTTCGTCGTGATCGACGGCTATCATGGCTATCTCGCCGTGCCGACGGATCTCTCAGGCTTGGCCGAGCGCGTATTCTACATGAGCGGCGGTTACAAATACGTGATGAGCGGCGAGGGCGCGGCCTTCATGCATTGCCCGCCGGGCTATGGCCTGCGTCCGCGCGCCACCGGCTGGTACGCGGCCTTCGCCGCCCTCGAGGCCAGCCAGGACGGCATTGTCGGCTATGCCGGGGACGGCTATCGCTTCATGGGCGCGACATTCGACCCGACCGCGCTCTATCGCTTCAACGCGGTGATGCGCTGGCTCGAGGGGCTGGGCATTGATGTCGCGGCGATCCATGCGCATGCGCATGCGCTGCAGCGCGCCTTCGTGGCGGGGCTGGAGGCACGCGGGGCTGCTCTTCGCGAGAGCGATCTGCTCCTGCCGCTCTCACAAGCGCAGCGCGGTAATTTCCTAACCTTCCGGCGCGCAGACGCGCAGGAACTGCACGCGCTTCTCGCGGCGGGGAAGGTGGTCACTGATGTACGCGGCGACCGGCTGCGCGTAGGCTTCGGCCCGTATCACGCCGAGGAGGATGCAGTGAAGGCGGGCGAAGCGGTGGCGGCGCTGCTGCGCGATTGAGCCGTTCAGCCGATTGTATCAATGAAGGCGCGACCGGCGCGGTCCTCGATCTCGATGAGCCAGAGATCGGGATCGAAGCGGATTTCGCGCCCCATCTTCGCCTCGACATCCGGGCTCGGCGCCGCCTCCAGAAGCCGGGTGAAGAGGCGTTCACCGCCGCTTTCTGAATCGACGAGGCTCTGTGGCGCCGGGCCGTAGAGATCGGCGGTGCCGTCGAGGCGGTCGACCTTGACGAAGATCGCGCCGGCCTCCGCCGCACCACGGCGGCGCAGCACGCCGACCACGTCCTCGACGCCGCAGCGCCGGATCAGGGCGGAGGCGAAAAAATCGGAGCGCAGGCGCAAACGGTTTCCTCTCGCGACATGGCACCCGCGCCTTGGACGCGGATCACTCGATGGCGGTACCCGCTTCGCGGGCCAGAGATTGCGCGGTTGCCGGGACGAGTTGCCCGGTCACGGTCAGCCCTTGATCACGCTCGAATCGTTCGATCGCGCCACGGGTCATCGGGCCGTAGAGCCCGTCCGCCGTCAAGGGGCCGTAGCCGAGCGCATCGAGAGCGCGCTGTGCGCTCGCGATGATGGCGTCCGGGCCGGTCGGGCCGGTTGAGCCGGTGCGGGTGGGGCCGTCGCCATCGGCCAGAAGGCTCGCGATCGTGCCGCCCGTCTGCGGCGCGGATCCATCCGAAGCGACCGGGGCACGCCGTGCCGGGGGAACGGGTGCGGCGAGCAGGTCGTCTATGGAACGCGGCCCGCTCGTCTGCCGGGCCGGCGGAGCGGCGGCGGCGGGTGACTGCGGTGCCGGCGCGGATTGCGCTGGGGCGCGGTTCGCTGCATCGACCGGGGCCTGCAGGCGGGGGGGCACGACGGGTGGTGCGGTGGGTGGTGCAACTTGTCCGGTGACGCGCTCGGGCGATGCAGTACCACTGAACAGCGGTGCGGGATGGGGTACGCTCTGCAGGGTAAGCGCATTGACGCTGACCGCCGTCAGCGCAGCCGTGAATATCAGGGCACCAAGCATGGCGCCCGGATGCCGCAGCGCTACCGCCGCGAGCCGACCGGCCCATTGCGACGCATTGTTCGTGCGCCGGCGCCCCGTATTGCGCATACCCCGTCCCGATCGAACCGCCATCCCGTCACGCACTGCGCTTGTACTCCCTGTCCCTGTTGCGCGCGCCGTTTGTCTCCGACGCTTCCCCGCTGTTTTCGCTGTCCTTGTTGCGTGCCGCATCCGGTCTCTCGCGCTGGCGCGCCGCAATGTGGATCGGGATCGGCGCCCGTGCTTCTTCGCGCGCCTCCTCACCGCAATCAAGGGGAAGCTCAACGCTGACCAGCGTGCCGGCATCCTCACCGCTCTCGATGGCGAGGCTGCCGTGATGCA
>NZ_DATGCW010000114.1:0-4403 GCF_035311605.1 Saliniramus sp. | reverse complement strand
GGGACGGATGGCGCAGGCCGATCTTGTGCTCTGGCTCGACCCGGCCGACAACCCCGCGCCGCTGCCGGCAGATCTCGGGCCGCATCTGCATGTCGTGACCAAGATCGACCGGGTCGATGAACCGGTCTTGCGCGGGGATATCGCCATCGCCGCCCCGTCGGGCGAGGGTATGAATGCGCTGCTCGCACGCCTGCGTGAAGCGGCGGAATCGCTTTTCGGTGAAGGCGATGCGCTGATCACCCGCGAGCGCCATCGCGTCGCGCTGATCGAGGCCTGCGAAGCGTTGCAGCGTGGTTGCCAGCAGAGGGAGACCGAGCTCTTCGCTGAGGATATGCGGCTCGCAGCGCGGGCGATCGGGCGGATCAGTGGGCGCGTCGATGTCGAGGATGTGCTCGACCATCTGTTTTCGAGCTTCTGTATCGGCAAGTGACGTGTCGGATTGCAGCTGTTTCACGTGAAACACGCGGCGGGTTCTCAGCGGAAATTGCGTCCGCGCGGCATCGCCGCTGCAACGGCGCGTTTCGGGATGAAATCCCGCTCTGATTCCCGCGCTGCGATGTCCTCTGGCAGGCCGGGTTCCTCGCGCACCAAAGCCTCGATCTTCGCAGCCTTGCCCGGACGCCGGGGCGGGGCGCCGCGCTGGTCGATTCCGGGGCGCTTGACCTCGTCACCGCGCGCCAGCGCTTCTGGCGCCGGCAGGCGGGCAACTTTCTGCATCAGGCCGGTGAGATCTTCCAGCGCCTCCACGACCAGATGGGTGACGCCGTTCGCCTGTTGCAGCCGTCCGCGCGCGCCCACGAGCCGGGCGCCGAGCACGACCGGGCGGAAGCGCTCGAAGACTTTCGGCCAGACGATCAGATTGGCGATCCCGCTCTCATCCTCCACCGTCATGAAGACGACCCCCTTGGCCGAGCCGGGGCGCTGCCGAATCAACACCAGCCCGGCGCAGCCGATTCTGACGCCGTGTCGGGCCCCATCGAGATCGGCGCAGGCGCGCAGATTGCGCCCGGCGAGCTCCCGGCGCAGGAAGGAGACCGGATGCGCCTTGAGCGACAGGGTGAGCGCGCGATAATCCGCCACCACCTTCTCGCCGGGCGGCATGGCGGGCAGCTCGGCATCGGGTTCGCGCTCGGCCATGCGGGCGGCGGCAAAGAGCGGCAGATCATCCTTGTCGCCGGTGCGTCGCAAGGCCTTCACCGCCCAGAGCGCGTCGCGCCGCTCCAGCCCTAGTAACTGGAACGCATCCGCCTCCGCCAGCCGTTCCAGCACGGCGGGGGAAAGCCCGGTGCGCAGCCACAGATCGCGCACCGAATCATAGCCGCCCCCGCGCCGCTCCACGATCATGCGCATATCGGCCTCGCGCAGGCCCTTGATCATGCGAAAACCGAGCCGGATCGCGTGATCGCTCAGGATATCTTCGCGCATGTCAGCATGCCGGCGATGCAGGCGCGGATGGGCGGGTTCATCGGCTTCGAGCGTGCAATCCCAGTCCGAGGCGTTGATATCGGGATGCTCTACCCGCACCCCGTGTTCGCGGGCGTCGCGCACGATCTGGGCGGGGGCGTAGAACCCCATCGGCTGGGCATTGAGCAGGGCGCAGGCGAAGACATCCGGGTAGCGCGTCTTAAACCAGCAGGAGGCATAGACCAGCAGCGCGAAACTCGCCGCATGGCTCTCGGGAAAGCCGTATTCGCCGAAGCCCTCGATCTGCTTGAAGCAGCGCTCGGCGAAGACGCGGTCATAGCCGCGCGCTTCCATGCCATCGACCATCTTGCGGGCGAAGGTGGAGATCGTGCCCACACGCCTGAATGTGGCCATGGCCCGGCGCAACCGGTCCGCCTCGCCTGGGCTGAACCCGGCCGCGACGATGGCGATGCGCATGGCCTGTTCCTGGAAGAGCGGCACGCCGAGGGTCTTGCCGAGCACCCGTTCGAGCTCGTCCGGGGGGCCGTGTTCCGGAGCGGGAGCGGGGAAGGCGACGGGCTCGCTTCCCTCGCGCCGGCGCAGATAGGGATGCACCATGTCGCCCTGGATCGGGCCGGGCCGCACGATCGCCACCTCGATCACAAGATCGTAGAAGCAGGCCGGTTTCAGCCGTGGCAGCATCGACATCTGCGCACGGCTCTCGATCTGGAAGACGCCGAGCGTATCGGCGCGCCCGATCATGGCGTAGACGCGCGGATCCTCCGCCGGGATGGTCGAGAGTTGCAGCCGCTTGTCGTAATGCGTCTCCAGCAGATCGAAGGCGCCGCGCAGGCACGACAGCATGCCGAGTGCGAGCAGGTCGATCTTGAGAATACCCAGGGCATCGAGATCGTCCTTGTCCCATTCCACCGTGGTGCGCCCCTCCATCGCGGCATTGGCCACCGGCGTGACCTCGTCGAGGCGCGTGCGGGTGATGACGAAACCGCCGGTATGCTGGGAGAGATGGCGGGGAAAGCCGGTCAGTTCGTCGGCGAGCCGAAGCGCCATGGCGAGGCGCTCCTCCTGCGGATCGAGCCCGAGCCGGGTCACTTCGTTTTCCTCGACCCTGGCCGAGGACCAGCCCCAGATCGAGCCCGACAGCGCGTCGAGCGTATCCTGCGACAGGCCGAACACCTTGCCGACCTCGCGGATGGCCGAGCGGGCGCGATAGGTGATCAGGCTGGCAGCCAGCCCGGCCCGCTCGCGGCCATAGCGCGCATAGACGTATTGCATCACCTCCTCGCGTCGCTCATGCTCGAAATCGATGTCGATATCCGGCGGCTCCTTGCGTTCCGCCGAGACGAAGCGCTCGAAGAGCAGGTCGTGTTTCGTCGGATCGACCTCGGTGACGCCGAGGCAGAAACACACGCTCGAATTCGCCGCCGAGCCGCGCCCCTGGGCGAGGATTCCCCTGGAGCGGGCAAAGCGCACGATATCGTGTACGGTCAGAAAGTACGGCGCGTAGCCGAGCTGCCCGATCAGGGAGAGTTCGTGCTCCAGGGCGGTTTCGACCTTCTCCGGGATAGTCTCGCCGAAGCGCTCCCGGGCGCCCTGGCGGGTATAGTGTTCGAGCGCTTCCTGCGCCGTATCGAATCCGGCGCGAGCTTCCTCCGGATATTCGTAGCGCAATTCATCGAGGGAAAAGCCGAGCCCGTCCATGAAGCGGCCCGTCTCGGCAATCGCTTCCGGCATGGTATGAAACAGCCGCGCCATCTCCGCCGATGGCTTGAGATGGCGCTCCGCATTGGCCTCGAGCCGCTGCCCGGCTGCATCGAGGGTCAGGCCCAGACGAATACAGCTGACCACATCCTGCAACGCACGCCGTTCCGGCTCATGATAGAGCACATCCCCCACGGCGATCAGCGGCAGCCCGTGCGCCTGCGCCAGCTCCCGCCGCGCCGCCATGGTATGACGCGGCGCGCGTCCATAGCTTGCACTGACTCCGATCCATAGCCGATCGGGGGCAATGGCTATCAGTGCGGCGATGACGGCGCTTTCTCCCCTCTCCCTCCGTGGAGAGGGGTCGGGGGTGAGGGGCTTGGAAGATGGATCTCTGCCGTTGATGGCGTCCGCGCCCGTCATGACGGGCGAATCCGATTCTGAGACCCCCTCACCCCCGACCCCTCTCCACCAGGGAGAGGGGAGTTCCGGCGCGTCCTTCATGGAGGCGCCTCCCGCCATCACGATGAACTGCACATCCTGCGCATGGGCGGCGAGGTCGGTGCGGGTGATGTGGCAGGCGCCCTTGGGGGCGCGGCGTTTGCCGAGGGTCAGAAGCCGGCACAGACGTCCATAGGCGGCGCGGTCGCGGGGATAGGCCAGCAGATCCGGTGTATCGTCTGCGAAGACGAGGCGTACGCCGATGGCGAGTTGCAGATCGGCGAAACCGTCGCGGCCCTGATCGGCGCGCCATTCCCGCAGGGCGACATGGGCGCGCACCACGCCGGCGAAGGAATTGTGGTCGGCGATGCCGATCCCCGACAGGCCGAGCGCGGCGGCCTGCGCGACGATCTCCTCGGGATGCGACGCGCCGCGCAGGAAGGAGAAATTCGTCGTGACGGCGAGTTCGGCATAGGCACGCATGACACCGGATCCACTGCGAAACAGGGGAGCGGTTCTAGCAAATGTTCGCTAAAAGTTCTATATGATTCACATTCGATGCCGACACCCGCGACGACCCGTCGCGACCCGCGCGCCGCCTCGCCTTACCAGACCAGCTTGTCGAGAATCGCTTCCGGCTGATGCGTCTGCGCCGCGATCCACTCCCCCGCGCTCTCCGAGGAGAGCGCGATACGGTCGAGGCCGAGCTCGTGGGTGTGGATGCCGCGGGCGATCAGCAGCGCATGGGCGCCATAGGCGTGTGCGCCGGCGATATCGGTGCGGATCGCGTCGCCGATGGCGAGGATGCGCGAGGCCGGGGCGTCAGTGGGCAGGCCGCG
>NZ_DATGCW010000113.1:0-6767 GCF_035311605.1 Saliniramus sp. | reverse complement strand
TCGACATGCGCTGCTTCAGGAAAGCCGACATGAACCCTTTGCCACCAGGGTAGCGAAATGGCGAAACCGCATTCTGTGTCGAGCGATTGGGGTCCTTAGGGACCTCCGTGATCGGAAACTGTAACATTCATACTTCCTACGAAACTTGTCGGTCGTGCGAAAGTTTTCTTTCTAGGAGGTCCGCGCCCGGACAGTCCATTGCTTCAGCGAGTGAGAGCGCGCATTTCCTGACTTGCTCGAAGGTCTGCTCAGGGCCGAACAAGTCGATGCACCTGCGAAAGGGCTTGCCGTGCTGCGGCAAGCCTGAATGTCGCATATGGGCTCCAAGCCGTCACTGGTTTATCTTCACCCCCCTCACCCACCCCCATCCGCAATCGGAATACACGGCGCCTCCTCCACCTTCGGGTCCGGCTCCACGTGGATCGTGATCATGGCGCCTTCGATCTCCCGGCGGATGGCGCGTTCGATGCGGTCGCAGATGTCGTGGGATTCTTCCACTGTCATGGCGCGGGGGACGACGAGGTGGAATTCGATGAAGGTGGCGCTGCCGGCGTGGCGGGTTTTCAGGTCGTGGGCTTCGAGCGCGCCGTCGCCGTTTGCGGTGACGATGGCGCTGATCTGCGCGCGTTCGGCGTCGGATACCGCGCGATCCATCAGGCCGTCGGCGGATTGGTGCAAAAGCTTCCAGCCGGTCCACAGGATGTTGATCGCGACCGCGATGGCGACCAGCGGATCGAGGATCAGCCAGCCGGTCACGGCGACCAGCGCGAAACCGGCGACGACGCCGACCGAGGTCCAGACATCGGTCATCAGATGGCCGCTCTCGGCCAGCAGCGCGGGCGAGCGCAAGGCCCGGCCCCGCTTTCGCAGCATCAGCGCCCAGCCGCCATTGAGAATGGTCGCCACCACGGCGAGGGCGAGACCGCCCAAAGGCGCCTGCAAGGGCTGCGGATCCATCAGCCCCGCGATCGCCGCATGCAGGATCGCGAGCGCGGCCAGGATGATGAAGACGCCCGAGAGAATCGCGGAGAAATATTCCGCCTTGTGATGGCCGTAGGGGTGCTCGGCATCGGGCGGCTTGGTGGCGATGCGCAGGGCGACCAGCGCGACGCTCCCGGCGACGATGTTGACGGTGCTCTCCAGCGCATCGGAAAACAGCGCCACGCTGCCCGTCAGCCACCAGGCGAGGAGCTTGATCGAGAAGACGATGACGGCGACCGCGATGGTCAGCCATGCCATGTTCACGCTGTTGATCATCAAAACGACCGCTCCCCGCGCCGCATTGGCGGCGCGTCCGCGCCTTGCCTCACGCCGCCCCGGCCCCGAGGCTGCGCATCTGCGCCAGCCAGGCCTCGCGCTGCGGCGCGCGCCCCTCCCCTTCGACGCGCCCCATCAGCGTCGTGCGCACCGGCTTCATCCCGGCGAATCTCAGAATGTTACGCTCCAGACTCTTGAGCGAATGCGACAGGAAATACAACCGGTAGACCAGAGCCGGCATGCCCATCGTCACCACGACGCGCGCCGATTTGCCCTTGAGCTTCTGCTGCCAGTGCCCATCCGCGTCGATCGCCATGACGAAACCGCCGCAGGAGAGATGTTCGAGCGCCGATTTCAGAATGGCCGGCATGTCGCCCAGCCAGAGCGGGTAGATGATCACCAGATGATCGGCTGCGCCGACGACGGCCTGCATGCGCAGGACCGCCTCGTCCTCCGGCGGCGCCTTCCATTGTTCCTGGTTGCGAATATACGGCAGGTCCATCGCGGCAGTGTCGATGATAGTCGCCACATGCCCCGCAGCCTCGGCGCCCTCCCGGTAGGCCTGCGCCAGCGCATGGCAGAAATGCCCGCCGGCAGGATCCGGATGCCCCTGGATGATGGCGATGCGTTTGCTCATCACGATACCTCCCCGCCTGCTGCTGCGGTGCGACATCATACGGAGCACGGCGCGATCCGACAGAGCGGGGAATTGCGGAGATCCTGATACGCGAATTTTGGTGCGGAGATCTTGGTGCGGAGATCTTGGTGCCCCTGGCCCGAGTCGAACGGGCACTCCTTGCGGAACTCGATTTTGAGTCGAGCGCGTCTACCAATTCCGCCACAGGGGCGACGCACCATTCGGTTAGCACGTCGACAACCGGCAGATCAACGAATTTTACCGACATGTCAACGAACCTTCAGGTTTCGCTTACGAATTTCGCGCAGATCTCGTAAGAGAAGCCGCCGGGCCCGGGGGGCAGGCTCGGGGCGTAACCTTTGCGCGGCGATTCCGGCCGCGTTTACGGCATCAGCAGGGACGGATCATGCTCAGACGTCTGTATTACTGGACCCTGTCACTCGCCGCGCGGCCTTGGGCGCCGTGGGGTCTCGGCGCGGTCTCGTTCACGGAAAGCTCCGTCTTTCCGATCCCGCCGGACGCGATGCTGGTGCCGATGGCGCTTGCGCGGCCCGATCGCGCCTTCTTCTATGCCTTTATCACGACGATCACCTCCGTCGCCGGCGGCCTGTTCGGCTATCTCATCGGCGCCCTGCTCTACGAATCGGTCGGGCTCTGGGTGATCGAACTCTATGGGCTCGAGAACAAGGCCGAGAACTTCCGGATACTGTTTGCCGAGCACGGCCACTGGACCATCATGATCGCCGGCTTCACGCCGATCCCCTACAAGCTGATCACCATCACTTCCGGCTTTGCCGCCTACGATATCTGGATGTTCATCCTGCTCTCGCTGTTGACGCGCGGCGCGCGCTTCTTTCTGCTGGCGACGCTGCTCTACAATTTCGGCGACTGGATCCGGGGTTTCATCGACCGCCATTTCGCCTTGCTGACGACACTCGTGGCCGTCGTCGGTGTGCTCGGTTTCGTTCTCGTGCGCTATCTGATCTGAAGGTGATTTCGTGCAGATAATCGGCCTCCTCGCCATCCATCGCGGCATCGCCCTGGCCATTGCGCTGGTGAGCTTTGCAACGGTCGCCGCAGCTTTATGGTTCGAGCATGTGGCGGGGCTGCAGCCGTGTCTGTTGTGCCTGTATCAGCGCTGGCCGTATTATGCCGCGATCCCGCTCGCTCTCGCCATCACCCTGCTTGCGCGGCAGCCCGGCCCCGCCCGCGTCGGACTCGCATTGATCGGGCTGATCTTTCTCGCGGGAGCGGGGCTTGCGCTCTATCACGTCGGTGTCGAGATGGGTGTCTTTATCGGCCCGACCGGCTGCGGCGGCGAGGCGGCAGCGCGCGCCACCGACATGAATGATTTCATGCGCCAGCTCGAAACCGTGCGCGTGATCGACTGCTCGCAGCCCGCCTGGATCTTTCTCGGCATCTCCATGGCCGGCTGGAATGCCGTGATCTCCTTCGCGATCGCGCTCATCGCTTTCGCGAGCGCCGCAACTTCATCCGGCAAAGTTACGTTGACCGACTGAACCAACTCCATTAACCGCTCAAGACCAACAAGGAGCACAACATGGCCCGCTCGCGCAGAACCGAAGAACGTGCCCTCGACAAGGACGAACTCGCCTTCGTCGAGAAGAGCCACCATCCCGCGATCAGGGAACTTGCCGACAAGGATCTCGCCGATCTGATCCGGCAGCTGCGTGATCGCCGCGACAAGGCACGCGACGTCGCCAACCGCCAGCGTCGCGAGATGCGCGGCAAGGCGGCCCCGGCTGGAGCGAAGGGTGCCTCCGACAATACCGGCACGAAAGAGAAGCTCGCCATCCTCGCCGCCGCACTCAAGCGGGCCAACAAGGAGCGCGATCGCCGGGGCGAAGGCGCTGTCGAAGCCGCGTGAAGCCTGTGTTGCGGGTAGCGTCAGTCGAGGCCACCCGCCGCACGTCGCGTGAATCGGCGCAGCGCGTCGGATGCCGCCTCGGCGGCTTCGGCGAGATCACGCGCCGCGACCGCGAGCGTCTCCATGGCATCACGCGACGGGCCGGCGGCCAAGGCCTGCTCGACGCGCTCAGCCTGTTGCGAAACGCTCGCAAGCCGATGATCGGCATCATTGGCCGCGATTTCGAGCGGCGTCCCCGCTACGATTTCCTCGAAACGGGCATCGCTGTCCGGATCGGTGATGCCGCAATCGCGCAGGCGCATGCAGGCGAGATCGATGAGGTGCCGGCACCAGCCCTCGGCGGCGTAGCGGCGGCAGCTGCAAGTCATGCCGACCGCGCCCTGCGCACCAGCACGGACCGAGACCGTCTCGGCGGCGCCATCATCATCGGTGATCGTCAGGCTGAGCGGCTGATTTGCCAGATCGTGGGTCGTGAGCATCGAATCACTCCTCGTGACGATCGTAACCGTTGACGCGCATGCTTCAAACACGCAGCCAGAAACGATTATACAGCCCAGAGGATAAACAGCACTTTGACGGAGCCGAACCGCCCCGCGACAAACGAACCAGCCGCCCCGTTCACCGGTACGACCGAAATGCTCGCGGGCGATGATGCCGGCATTGCCCGCGCGGCGGGGCTGTTGCGCGCCGGGGCCTGCGTCGCAGTGCCGACGGAGACGGTTTACGGGCTTGCCGCCGATGCCACGGATGCCCATGCCGTCGCAGGGATCTACGAGGCGAAGGGGCGCCCGCGCTTCAATCCGCTGATCGCCCATTGTGCCGATTTCGTCGGCGCCTCGCGCGAAGGCGTGTTCGACGCCCATGCCCGCCGCCTCGCCGAAGCCTTCTGGCCGGGCCCACTTACCCTGGTCGTGCCACTGGCCGGGACAGCCCGCGTCAGCGATCTGGCCCGCGCCGGCCTGCCGAGCATCGCCTTGCGCGTTCCCGATCATCCGGTAGCGACGGCGCTCCTGCGCGCCGTCGACAGGCCGCTTGCCGCCCCCTCCGCCAATCCGTCCGGCCGGATCAGCCCGACCGAAGCGGCCCATGTGGCGCATGATATGGCGGGCAGGATCGCCGCAATTCTCGACGGCGGCGCGACACGGGTCGGGCTCGAATCCACCATTGTCGCCTGCCTCGATGGGGTGCCGCGCCTGTTGCGCCCCGGCGGCGTGTCGCGCGAGGCGCTGGAGGCGGTTCTCGGATATGCGCTGGCAGAAGATGCTCCCGCCAGCGGGGAGCCGACGGCGCCCGTCGCGCCGGGCATGCTCACGAGCCATTACGCGCCACGCGCGCGGGTGCGGCTGAATGCAGAGACGATCGAACCGGGCGAGGCGGCGCTGCTCTTCGCAAACGTCTCCCCGCGCGGGATCGACGAAGCGGTCGCGGTGAGAAATCTGAGTGCAAGCGGCGATCTGCGCGAGGCTGCCGCCAACCTGTTCGGCGCCATGCGCGCCCTCGACGAGACGGGGGCCGCCGGCATAGCCGTGACCCCCGTTCCGGAACATGGCCTCGGCGCGGCAATCATGGACCGCCTGCGCCGCGCCGCCGCCGATCGCGGCTGAATCAGAATCAGCGTCAGCTGGCGAGTTTTGCAGCGATTTCCGCCACATGCCGGCCCTGAAAACGAGCGCCATCGCGTTCGACCTGCGAAGGCTGGCGCGAGCCGTCACCACCGGCAATGGTCGAGGCACCATAGGGCGAATTGCCCATCACTTCGTCATAGCCCATCTGACCGGAGAAGCTGTAGGGCAGGCCTGCGATGACGAAGCCGAGATGCAGGAGCACGGTATGGAAGCTCAGAATGGTCGATTCCTGGCCGCCATGCTGCGTCGCCGTCGAGGTGAAGACCGCACCGACCTTGCCGATCAGCTTGCCCTGCGCCCAGAGCCCACCGGCCTGATCAATGAAGTTCTTCATCTGCGCGGTCATGTTGCCGAAACGGGTCCCGGTGCCGAAAATCACCGCGTCGTAATCGGCGAGTTCTTCCACGGTCGCGATCGGCGCCGCCTGATCGAGCTTGTAACCGCTTGGCTGCGCAACCTCCTCCGGGACCAGTTCCGGGACGCGCTTGATGGTGACATCGGCCCCGGCTTCGCGGGCGCCCTCCGCCACGGCGCCGGCCATGGTCTCGATATGGCCATAGGATGAATAGTAGAGAACGAGAACGCGTGCCATCGGCTGGCTCCTGTGATCAGTGTTCGTTCCTCCTGATTTAAGCTTTCCACAGCGCAATAAAATAGTTATCATTGTAAGATCGAAATTGCATGGATGCAAGAAATGACACATCCCCAGCATATCCCCTGGGATGAGTTTCGCCTTGTGCGCATCATCGCCGAATCACGCGGACTCACCGGGGCGGCGGAGGTGCTCGGGGTTAATCATTCGACGGTCTTCCGCCGTCTCGGCCAGCTCGAAGACACCTTGCAGGTCAAGCTGTTCGAGCGCCATCGCACCGGTTACGTCCTGACCACGGCGGGTGAGGAGATGGCGGCTCTGGCCGAGCGCATGGACGAGGATGTCGCCGCTTTCACGCGCCGGCTCGCCGGCCAGTCGATCGCACCGGCGGGGGAATTGAGGGTCACGACCAATGATTCGCTGCTGGTGCATCTGCTGACGCCGATCTTTGCGGAATTCACCCGCGCCTATCCCGAGATTCGCCTCGACGTGGTGCTCGCCAACCAGGCTCTGAACTTGTCGAAGCGCGATGCGGATGTCGCCATTCGTGCCACCGACAATCCGCCCGAGACGCTGGTCGGACGGCGCGTCGCGACCATTGCCTGGGCACTCTATGCGCATCGCGCGGATGTGCCCGACCCTTCTGCGGTCGATCTGATCGATCTGTTCGCGAAGCGCTGGGTCTCGCTGGGTGACAATCTCGCCGGACTCAAGGTGACGCGCTACATAGCCGAGCACGTTGCCCCGGAGCATATCGTCTACCGGGTG
>NZ_DATGCW010000112.1:0-8608 GCF_035311605.1 Saliniramus sp. | reverse complement strand
CCTGCCGGCAATGCGGGAAGCCTGCCCTCGGCATCCGCCGTCGGCGCTTCGCTGATCCGCTGCGGTGCGGCCCGTGAGACGACGGCGGCGATCAGCGCGATTCCCACAAGCGCGATGATTGCGGCATCAGCCGGTGCCCGCTCCAGAAGGTAACCGGCCCCGACGTTGCTGGCGAGAAAGGCGAGCGAGCCCCAAAGGCGGATCCGGCCGTAATCAAGCCGCGCATCCGCCCGAACGGCATCCGTGGTGAGAAGTTCGGAGGTTGGGGCGAGCGGTGCCTGTGCGAGTGCGACCAGGATGACGACGAATCCGATCGCGAGTGCGCCCTCCAGCCCGAGCAGGATCATGTAGAGCAGGGCGAGAGCGAGTTGCGCCAGCATCAGGAGCCGGCGCGCCTCGATACCTTTTTCCGTGAGCGCCAGCAGCGGCGTCGTCGCGATGATACGCACGACAAGCGGCAGCGCCACGATGATGCCGATCGCCGCCGGTGAGATATCCCGTGATTCGAGCCAGACCGGAAAGAACGGCATGTAGATGCCGATTCCGGCGAAGATCGCCGCGCTCAGGGCTGATAGCCGCAAGGCGGGGGAGGGCGGCAGTTTCGAGCGCGGCATGCTGGACAATCAGTTGCGGGAATGGCTGGGCGGGTTCGGCGCAGGGCCGTCGGCAGGATGTGAACCCGTATAGCACGGAGTGACGGTAGCGCGGCAATCTACGGGGGTAGAGGAGGGCGGGAGGTGTTGATGATCGTCGCGGGCTTTCGCCTTCATGCGCCGGGCCCGGAGCAAGCGCGACCGTGCACGGCGTGGTCTTCGCGCGCAGCGTGACGATTGCGGCCTGATGCGCGCGTTGTCAGGCAGGCCTTTGCGGTCGAGGATGCACGTGTGGTTGGCGAACCCGGAGGCCTGCCCGGGCTCTGCGCCGTCGGATACGGACCAGGCGAATCGGGCGCCGCGCCGGTCGCTCGGGTAAGGTGTGACACTGAAATCCGAAGCCTGGGTGCGATGGCGGGCTGCCGAAGCGGCGCAACCGCACCCCCGGGTAACTGCCTATATACGCATTGAAACAAAAGGACTTTGCGCTTCCGTGAGGGCAAGTCCTTATTGACCGTCGGGCCTTCTGCACAAATCTTCATGTCTGTTGACGCGGTTCCCCCCTTGAACCTGAGACGAGAAGAGTGTGCGCATACATATCGTAGAAGACGATTACGGTGTTCGGGACGCGTTGATCGAACTCGTCAGCGGGCAGGGCCACAAGGTCCTCGCCTATGCCGATGGCGAAGCGTTCATGAACGGCTGCTCACCGAAGGGAGGCGATCTCGTCTTCGTCGATCTTGGCTTGCCGGGGATCGGCGGTGCTGACGTGATCGACTGGCTCGGTCGCCTGCCGGAGCCGCCGCGCGTGGTGGCGATCACGGGACGTCCGCGAATCGATATCGACTTGATGCTGCGTCGCCTTCCCGCAGACCTGCAGCTTATGCGCAAGCCGCTGGCACCGGAAGCGATCTCGGCACTTCTCTGATTGCGGATTTTGCGCTGAATCAACGCGCATCCCGACTTCTGCTGGCGCGCCAGTGCGCGGCCCAAATGGCTGGTTAGAAACAGCTATTTGCGCTACATCGAGCCTCCGTGCTTTCCCCATCGTGGCACTGCTTAAGGGCAAACACCGATGCGTCCGTGATAGGGCCAATCTAGACAGGGCGCATCACCGCTCCGTTCCCCCGGGCGATTTCGAGGACGACGCCATGGATGCGATTATTTCCCGTCAGGACGCCGAAACCGGCGGCTTCAGCAATACCAAATTCGATGCAGGCTGGCAGATCTCCTTCGAGGCTGATCTCAAGGCGCCGCGCGCTGCGGAAGCCCGTGTGGCCTCCTACCCGCCGCGCTCGCTGATTGTCGATGAGGGCGACGAGACGACCAATGTTTATGAGGTCGTCGAAGGCGGCGTCCTGCTTTTCAAGCTGCTGCCCGACGGGCGCCGCCAGATCATCGAGGTGCTCGGTGTCGGCGACGTGTTCGGCCTCGCGCCCAACGGTGTTTCCGATGTCGGCGCGGAGACGTTGACCAAGGCGCGCGTCGCGATCTACGAAAAGCGGCGCGTGGACGAGGATACCGCGTTGCGCGACCGGATCTTCTCCCGTCTGCGCGCCCAGCTCTGCGCTCTGCACGATCACGCCTTGCTGCTGGGGCGCAAATCCGCGCAGGAGCGGGTGGCAACCTTCATCATGCGGCTCGTGCCCGGACGTGGCGGTCATGCCTGTAGCGGCCCGCTCGGCGGCTGCGACGAGACGCATGTCGATCTCGCCATGACGCGCCAGGAAATCGCGGATTATCTGGGTCTGACCATCGAGACCGTCAGCCGCGCCTTCTCCGCCCTGCGCAGGGCCGGCACGATCGCTTATGATCGGCAGGACCGCGTCGCGATTCCCAGCGTCTGTCAGCTTTGCCGGCTCACCGGTTCGCATTGAACCCCGGCACTTCGACGACGAGGATGGAGCGGGCGTGCTCGGTGTTTTTTTCGCCCCTTTGATTTTTCGCTGCTTTCGAGACCGCTTCGCAAGAGGCGGTCTTTTCTTTTGTGCTGTAAAGCGGGATAAGTAGAGCGCCCGACGCGACTCCCCCGAGATCACGCCGGGCGCTCACGGCGGTCTGTCGCCAGGTAGCGTTCCGCCGTGAGCACCTTTTTAGCGCATGGCGCGAGAGCCTCATTGATCGATCGCAAGGCGCAGCAGAATTGTGACCACCCATTTTTTTCGCCGCGCCGCACTTTCGATCGGTCAACTCGTGGCAGCAATCGCCTTCGGTGGCCTGTTCCACAGTCTCGGCATCCCTGCGGGATGGCTTTCCGGCGCCATTGTCGGCACGATCGTCTGGGGCGTGATCCTGCCCTCCGGCATGGCTGAAGAGGCACGTTTGCCGCAGCCGCTGATCGAGGGGGCGATGATCCTTGCCGGCGTGGTCATGGGAGCGGGAATCACGCCGGCGGCGCTCGCCACGATCGGCGCCTATCCGCTGAGCCTGCTCGCCCTCCTTCTTGCAGTCGTTTGCGTGACCCTCACCTGCAGCCTGTTTCTGATCCGCGTTTACGGCTGGCGTCGCGATGATGCGATGCTGGCCTCACTTCCCGGGGCGCTGACGGCGGTTCTGGCGGTAGCCGTCGAACGCAAGGCGAATCTCGCGCCGATCGCCATCGTGCAATCCTTCCGTCTGCTGGTGCTCGTTGCGCTCCTGCCGTTTCCGGTTTCGCTGACCAGCGATGGCGATCCGCGGGCCCTGGTCGGGGCTGGCGAGCAGATCGCGGGGCCGGGCGCCTTTGCGCTCATGGTTACCGCCGGGCTCGTCGTCGGGCTGATCTTCCGGCGACTGGGCGTCGCGGCGCCGCTTCTCCTGGGCGCAACGCTGGCTTCGGCGCTGCTGCATGTTACCGAGATCGCACCCGGTGTGGTGCCGCCGGAAATCGCGACTGCGGCATTCGTCGTGATCGGGGTGTTCATCGGCGAGCGCTTCACGACGCTGGAGCGTCGCTCTTTCCTGCCGTTGTTCGGCGCAGCTTTCGGCGTCTTCGCCATCGGCCTCGTCATTTCCGCCGGATTCGCCCTCGCGACGGTCTTACTCGTCGGCGTAGGGGCGGGTGAGGCGCTCGTCGCCTTCGCCCCCGGCGGGCTCGAGGCGATGATCGTCCTCGCGCTCGTGCTGGGGGTCGACCCGCTCTATGTCGGGGTGCATCACACGGTTCGCTTCATCGGGATCGGCATGGCGCTGCCGGTGCTGTTCCGCCGCGATTCTCCGCCTTGAAATCGTGCCGCGTGGGGCGGCATAGTTCAGCGATCATGGACGAGCGAGGAAAGAGCGCATGTATGTGGCGATGAACCGGTTCAAGGTGGTCAGGGATCGCGCCGAGGCTTTCGAGGAGGTCTGGCGCGGGCGCCGCACCCGGCTCGACGAGATGCCGGGCTTCATCGCCTTCCATCTGCTGCGCGGCCCCGAGCGTGAGGATCATGTGCTCTATGCCTCGCACAGCCTGTGGGCCGACGAGGCGAGCTTTCTGTCCTGGACGCGCTCGGAGCAGTTCCGGGATTCGCACCGGAACGCCGGACAGAATCGTGATCTCTATCTCGGGCCACCGGAATTCGAGGGTTTCACGACGATTCTGGCCGAGGGTCAGCCGATTGGCCCAGAGAGGTGATCTTCGCCGCAGGGAGCGGATCTCAGTCGAGGGGCGTGCTGAACACTTCGAGGCCCGCAAGCTGGTTGCGCCCCTCGTCCTCGAGGCCCGGATCGACGGGGCGATACCGCGCGTTCTCACCGGGCCGTGCGCGCACGCGGCGGCGTTCGACTTCCCGCTCGAAGGAAATGTAGGCCTCGATCTCGCCATCGGCATTGCGCAGCGGGCGGATGTCGAGTTCGCACAGATAGGGTGAGCCGTCGGCGCGGTAATTCGTGACGCAGGTATGAAACGGGCGCCCGGCACGCAAGGCGGCGCTCATGGCCTTGCGGGTGAAGGGGCTGGTGGCTTTTCCCTGCAGAATTTTCGGCGAGCGCCCGATAACGCTCTCACGCGGATGGCCGGTAAGTGCTTCTACCGCAGGGTTGGCATAGAGGATTTTCGGTCCGGCAGCGGAGAAATCCGTATCAGTGACCAGAACGGTCGTATTCAGGTCTTCAGCAAAGCGGCTGACATGCTCCACAACAGTCATGATATTCCCCTCCAGGCGAGTTCAACCAGATGGCGATTTCGGAACTCAATTAGCGACGTTACGGCATCCCTAGTGAAGATGGCATAAGAATGGTTCCCCGAATATCTGATACACCTTTTCAAATGGTTCACCAATTTTGTGGCCGTGGCCGTAGCGCTCAATTTTTGGGCAATTTCAGCGTGTTGGTTGGGTGGGAAATTGCCTGATCCATGTTGTCTTTCCTGCATGGTCTGATTATGGTCTGCCAGCTCTCGCAACGGTTCGCGCGCTTCATTCCGCATGCGTTGGTCTGGGCAGAAAAAATGAATCGGGGCGGGACGCAAAAGAAAACGGAGGGTTTAGAATGGAACGTCGTCAATTTCTGAAAGGTGCGGCCTTTGGTGGTGTCGCTGCGGCCTCGACGCTGGCCACGCCTGCGATCGCGCAGGGCGTGAAGCGCCTGCGCATGCAGACGACATGGCCGCGCAACTTCCCGGGCCTGGGTACCGGCGCGAACGTGCTCGCGGAAATGATCAACAGATTGTCCAGCGGTGCGATCGAGATCGAAGTGCTCGGCGGTGGTGAAGTGGTACCGCCTTTCGAGACGATCGACGCTGTCGAGGCCGGTACGCTCGATATGGGTCACGGCGCCTTCTACTACTGGAAGGGCAAGGTCCCCGCGACCGAGTTCCTCGGCGTGATTCCGTTCGGCTTCAATGCGGCCGAGACAAATGCGTGGTTCCGTTTCGGCGGTGGCCAGGAACTCGCTGACGAAGCGTATGCGCAGATGGGCTGCAAGGTATTTCTTTCGGGCAATACCGGCAACCAGATGGGTGGCTGGTTCTCGCGTGAAATGCAGAGCATCGAGGATTATCGCGGTCTGCGCCTGCGCCTGCCAGGTCTCGGCGGCGAGGTCAGCGCGGCTGCCGGCGCTTCGGTGGTGAACCTGCCGGGTGGTGAAATCCCGCCTGCCATGGCGTCCGGTGCGCTGGATGCAGCCGAGTGGGTTGGTCCATACAATGACCTGGCTCTCGGCATGCATCGTTCGGGCTGGTACTACATGTATCCGGGCTGGCAGGAGCCGGGCACGGGCCTCGACAACTTCATCAATCTCGATGTCTGGAATTCGTTCACGGACGAAGAGAAGGCGATCGTCGAGGCGGCAAACGCTTATGCCAACGATTACGTGCTCTCCGAGTTCATGGCGAACAACAACGACGCGCTCAACACCATGGTGACCGAGCATAATGTCGAGCTGCGTCGCTTCAATGACGAAATCCTGGTCTCCTTGGCCGAGCTCTCCGCTGACGTGCTGGATCAGCGCGCCAATGCAGATCCGCTCAGCCGCCGTGTCTATGACAGCATTCTGCGCTTCCGTGCGCAGGCGACTGACTGGGCTTCGGTTGCCGAGGGTGCGATGGCACAGGCGCGGGCGCTCGATTATCGCTTCTCGCAGCCTTCCGAGTGATCGTGGCTGTGTGATCGTCAATGCGCAATTCGAGCGCCGGCCTGACGGGGTCAGGCCGGCGCTCCAGGTCGTTGATTGACACATGATTTTCCCGTCAACCGGTATCTACCTGACGGAATGATGCGATAGCGATCCTGAAGGAGGAGGCAGCAGCACCAGCTGCTGCCTCTTTTCGTTGGGCATACGCCCGAAAGAAAGGGCCGGCATCAATGCCGGCCCTGATTTATTTCTGGTCATTGCACAGGCGTTTAATCACGAAGCGACCTGCTGCGCACGGTTTCCCGCGAAGCGTCAGATCTCCGCGTAGCGGCGCGCCGTCGTGTCGATGTCGTAGCGATTCAAGCCAACATCGGCGAGCTCGCGTTCGCTCAGGCGGCTGAGCTCGTTCAGCGTCTGGCGGTAACGCAGCCAGGCCCGATAGCGTTCGAGCAAATAGGTGATGAACATGTGCGGTACTCCTCGATCAATTCCTTCGGGCGCAGATGCGCTGCCCTGTTTCATCGCAATATGGCGATGTCAGAGGAAAAGACCATGGTTGTTTCAGCGCCTCAGCCATGCATGAGGTGCATGATGCTCTCAAGCCGGCGCCATCAGCCCGCCGCAATTGATTCCCCGGTCACAATGCCGTCACACTGGTAAATCTGCCTCATTCTGCGGCAGCCCGCGTTTTAGGCGGTCTGCGGGCGAGTACATCGCGTAGGAATTGGCCGGTATAGCTCTCGTCGCAGGCTGCGACCTGCTCGGGTGTGCCCTGCGTCACGATCATGCCTCCGCCATCGCCACCTTCCGGACCCATGTCGATGATCCAGTCTGCGGTCTTGATGACCTCGAGATTATGCTCGATCACCACGACCGTGTTGCCCTGCTCGACCAGTTCATGCAGTACTTCCAGCAGCTTGGCGACATCGTGGAAGTGCAGGCCGGTGGTCGGCTCGTCAAGAATGTAGAGCGTGCGCCCGGTGGCGCGCTTGGACAATTCCTTCGAGAGTTTCACCCTTTGCGCCTCGCCGCCCGAGAGCGTGGTTGCCTGCTGGCCGACCTTGACGTAGTCGAGCCCCACCCGCGCCAGCGTCTCCATCTTGTCGCGTATCGAGGGTACCGCCTTGAACAGGTCGCGTGCTTCCTCCACCGTCATGTCGAGGACATCGGCGATGGATTTGTTGCGGTATTTGACCTCCAGCGTCTCGCGATCATAGCGCTTGCCCTTGCAGACATCGCAGGTGACATAGACGTCCGGCAGGAAGTGCATCTCGATCTTGATGACGCCGTCGCCCTGGCAGGCCTCGCAGCGCCCGCCCTTGACGTTGAACGAAAACCGCCCCGGCTGGTAGCCGCGCGTCTTCGCCTCGGGCAGGTTCGCGAACCATTCGCGGATCGGCGTGAAGGCGCCGGTATAGGTGGCCGGGTTGGAGCGCGGCGTGCGCCCGATCGGTGACTGGTCGATATCGATCACCTTGTCGAGATGCTCCAGCCCCTCAATGCGATCATGCAGCGCCGGGTTCTCGCTCGCCCCATTGAGCTTGCGCGCGATCGCCTTGTAGAGCGTGTCGATCACGAGGGTCGATTTGCCGCCACCGGAAACGCCGGTAATGCAGGTGAAGGTGCCCAGCGGAATATCCGCGGTGACATCCTTGAGATTGTTGCCACGCGCGCCGATGAGGCTCAGCATCCGGCTCTTCATCGGCTTGCGGCGTTTCGCCGGCATGCGCACGGCCATCTCGCCGGTGAGATACTTGCCTGTGAGCGAGGCCGGATCGGCCATTATCCGGGATGGCAGGCCCTGGGAGACGATCGCGCCGCCATGGATGCCGGCGCCGGGGCCGACATCAACCACGTAATCCGCCTGCAGAATCGCATCCTCGTCATGCTCGACGACGATGACGGTATTGCCCAGATCGCGCAGGCGCTTGAGCGTCCCGAGCAGGCGCTCGTTGTCGCGCTGATGCAAGCCGATGGAGGGCTCGTCGAGCACGTATAGCACGCCGGTCAGCCCCGAGCCGATCTGTGAGGCGAGGCGGATGCGCTGGCTCTCGCCGCCCGACAACGTGCCGGAGGCGCGCGCGAGCGTGAGATATTCGAGGCCGACATCGAGCAGGAAGCGCAGCCGCTCGATGATCTCCTTGAGGATACGCGCGGCGATCTCGTTCTGTTTGGCGTCGAGACGTTCGGGGAGGGCGGTGAACCAGGCATGCGCCTCGCGCACCGACAGGCGGGTGACGTCGCCGATATCGCTGGCGTCGATCTTGACCGCGAGCGCTTCGGGCTTGAGCCGCTTGCCGCCGCAGGCCGCGCAGGGGGTCGCCGCCATGTACCGGCTGATCTCGTCGCGCGACCAGTCGCTCTCGGTCTCGCGATAGCGCCGCTCCAGATTGGTGACGACGCCCTCGAAGGGTTTGCGCACCTCGTAGGAGCGCAGGCCGTCATCATAGGCAAAGCGGATCACGTCGCCGCCGGAGCCATAG
>NZ_DATGCW010000111.1:0-13403 GCF_035311605.1 Saliniramus sp. | reverse complement strand
CTTGCCGCGCACCATCGTGCCGACGGGCCAACCCGTGACCAAGACCCCGTCATAGGGCGTCCAGCCGCATTTCGAGGCGATCCAGTCATTGGTGATGGTCATCTGCTTCTTCAGGTCGACGATGGTGAAATCGGCGTCATAGCCGGCTGCAATACGCCCCTTGCGGGCAATGCCGAAAATGCGCTGGGGGCCCGCCGAGGTGAGATCGACGAAGCGCGTCAGCGAGAGCCGGCCCTTGTTGACGTGATCGAGCATCACCGGCACGAATGTCTGCACCCCGGTCATGCCCGAGGGCGTGTTCGGATAGGTGGCATTCTGCTTCTCTTCCAGCGTATGCGGGGCGTGGTCGGAGCCGAGCACATCGACGATGCCCTGGGTGAGACCGCGCCAGATGCCCTCGCGATGGCCCTCGTCGCGCACAGGCGGGTTCATCTGGGCAAGCGCGCCGAGGCGCTCATAGGCTTCCGGCGCGGTGAGCGTGAGATGGTTCGGCGTCACCTCCACGGTGGCGACGTCCTTGTGATCGACGAGAAAATCCATCTCCTGCTTCGTCGAGATATGCAGCACGTGGATCTTGGCGCCGGTCGCATGCGCGATGCGCACCAGCCGCTCGGTGCATTTCAGCGCGACTTCCGGCGAGCGCCAGACGGGATGCGAGCGCGGATCGCCTTCCACACGCAGGGGCTTGCGTTCACGCAGCATTTCCTCGTCTTCAGAATGGAAGGCCGAGCGCCGCCGGGTGCGTTTCAGAATCTCGGTGACGCCGCCATCATCCTCAACCAGCAGCGAGCCCGTCGAGGAGCCCATGAAGACCTTGATGCCCACGGCGCCAGGCAGGCGCTCGAGCTCGGGGATGTCCTTCGCGTTCTCATGCGTGCCGCCGACCCAGAAGCCGAAATCGCAATGCATGCGGTTCGTCGCACGGGCGATCTTGTCGGCCAGCGCTTCCGGTGTCGTCGTCTGGGGATTCGTATTGGGCATCTCGAATACGCTGGTGACGCCGCCCATCACCGCCGCGCGGGCGCCGGTTTCGAGATCTTCCTTGTGATCAAGGCCCGGCTCGCGGAAATGCACCTGGCTGTCGATCACACCGGGCAGGATATGGAGACCGGTGCAATCGATCACGCGCTCGGCTGAAGCTTGCGAGATATCGCCGATCTCGGCGATGCGGCCGGCGCGCACGCCGATATCGCGTATGCCCTCGCCATCGTGATTGACCACGCACCCGCCCTTGAGAATCAGATCGAAAACCGCCATCGCATGCCTCGCGTTTCCTTATCGCAGAATTGATTGCGCCTAGGGATGCGACAAAACCGTGGCATTGTCATCACCGGCATGCCTTGAGCGCACGGGTGCGTGGGTCTATCTCCAGCCAGAGCGGGGTTGCTCGCGGCCATTTTCCAGATACGGGAGCATGACATGCCTTTGGCGAGACTGGATGATCGCGCGGTTCTGCATGTCGCCGGTGAGGCGGCGCATGGCTTTCTCGACGGGCTGATCACCAGCGATGTGGACAATGCGCAACCGGGCAAGCCGATCTTCGCGGCGCTGCTCACGCCTCAGGGGAAGATCCTGTTCGATTTCTTCCTCCATGTCGCGCCCGAAGCGGAGGGCGGATTTTATCTCGATTGCCGGAGCGACATGCTTCCCGAACTCGCCAAACGGCTGAAATTCTATCGGCTGCGCGCCAAGGTGACGCTCGACGCGCGGCCCGACGATCTCGCCATCATCGCTGGCTGGGACGATGCGACGGTTCCAAAGACGGCACTTGCCGCAGGCCCCGACCCGCGCCTCGCCGCCCTTGGCTGGAGGGCGATCGCGACAGCGGGCGATGCGCCGGCGGGCGACGCGTCGGGCGATGATTACAAGGCCCATCGCATGGCGCATGGTATGCCCGAGGGCGGTTCGGACTACGCTTTCGGCGAGACCTTCCCGCACGAGGCGCTGATGGATCACAATGGCGGGGTGGATTTCACCAAGGGTTGCTACGTCGGCCAGGAGGTCGTTTCGCGCATGCAGCATCGCGGTACGGCGCGCACGCGTTTCGTTCCCGTGACGGCTTTGGCCGGTGCCTTGCCGGAGCCGGGCGTGGAGATCACCGCCGGGGGCAAGGTGGTCGGGACCTGCGTCAGCACGACGCAGGATCGTGCCATGGCGAAATTGCGGCTCGATCGGGTGGCTGATGCGCTGGAATCCGGAATTGCCCTCGAATCCGGTCAGGCGCGGCTTGCCTTGATTCAGCCCGATTGGCTGGGCATTTCCCTTCCGCGCGCCGCATCCGGGCTCGACAGCGAGCGGTAGCGGCGCTAGACGGAAGGGCCGTTAAGAATGTCTTGACCGTTTACGCGGCATTATCGTTACTCAGTCAGAGTTGCGTAACCATCGGATCAATGATGACCATGAATTCACGTTTTCAGCCGCTCAACCGCCACACCCTTTCCGGTGTGCTGCTCGGTGCAGGCCTTGCTGCGGGTGCTTGTGTCGTGTCGGCCACCTCCGCGCAGGCCCAGACGACCAATGTCTTCGCCGGCAGCTGGACCATGACGATCGGGGCACAAGCCCGCCTTCTGCCTCAATTCGAGGGCGCCAAAACCTATCGCGTGCGCCCCATGCCGATCTTCTCCATTCGCCGCACGGGCGCGCCGACCCGGTTCCGTGCGCCTGATGACGGCATACGCATCGGCCTCGTTGAGGTGGAGAATGTGCGCGTCGGCGCCGTGGGCAAGTTCCGCGGGCGTCGCGCTGAAAGTGACGCCGCCGCCCTCACGGGGCTCGGCAATGTCGGTTTCACGGCTGAGATCGGCGGCTTCGCAGAGATCTGGGCGAGCCAGAATTTCCGATTGAGCGCCGAGATGCGCCACGGAATTGGCGGCCATACCGGCGTTCTCGCGGATGTGGGGGCTGATCTCGTCATGCGTCCGGACACGCAATGGACGCTCTCGGTCGGTCCGCGCCTCTCCTGGGCGAATGCCGAATACAACCGTACCTATTTCGGCGTCAGCCGCGCGCAGCAGGCGGCCGGTTCGCGACTCGCGCTGTATTCGCCGGGCTCGGGAATCCGTGCTTTCGGCGTGATCGGCTCTGCCAGCTATGCCGTCACGCCTGACTGGACGGTCCGGGCCTTTGCCCGCTATGACCGCCTCGCCGGCGAAGTGCGCAAGTCGCCGCTGGTGCGCACGCATGGTTCGCCCAACCAGTTCTCCGCCGGCTTCGGTCTTTCCTATTCCTTCAGCGCCGATATGCGCTGAGCGGGCCATGGCGCCCGGTCCGTCACTGATTACCCACACGGACGGGCTGGCCCGTTGCTGGTGGCCGGGGCATGACCGGCTCTATGTCGGCTATCACGATACCGAATGGGGCGTGCCAGAGACCGATGGGCGGGCGCTGTTCGAGAAGCTCATTCTCGACGGTTTCCAGGCCGGGCTGTCCTGGATCACGATCCTGCGCAAACGCGAGGCCTTCCGTGCGGCCTTTGCCGGATTCGACCCGCAGGCCATTGCGCGCTTCGACGAGGCGCGCATCGGGGCGCTGATGAATGATGCCGGCATCGTGCGCAACCGCGCCAAGATCGTCGCTACCATTGCCGGGGCGCGCGCCTGGCTCGCCATCGAGGAGCGGGAGGGGTTTGCGCATTTCCTCTGGAAATTCGTCGATGGACGCCCGATGCAGCCGCAATACCAGACCCGTGAATCCGTACCGACGCAGAATGCACAATCGCAGGCCATCTCGCGTGCGCTGAAGGCGGAAGGGTTCGGTTTTTGCGGACCGACCATCATCTATGCCTTCATGCAGGCGGTGGGCATGACCAATGACCACCTCACGGGTTGCTTTCGTCATGCCGAATGCTCAGCGCTTGCCGATATCCGGATCAACGGAGCGTGCACATGAGCCGTCAATCATCCGCACATGCACCCGCGCGCGCCTGGCAACGGATGCTGTCCGGGCGGCGGCTTGATCTGCTCGATCCCTCGCCGCTGGATATCGAACTCGAAGACATCGCCCACGGCCTCGCCCGTGTCGCGCGCTGGAACGGGCAGACGCATGGCGTACACATCTTCTCGGTGGCCCAGCATTCGCTGCTGGTGGAGGCGGTCGCCGAGGATATGGCGCAGGCGCTGACGCCCGGTGAGCGACTCGGTATCCTTCTGCATGACGCGCCGGAATATGTAATCGGCGACATGATCTCACCCTTCAAGGCGGTGATCGGCGATACCTACAAGCAGGTCGAGGCGCGGCTGATGGGGGCAATCCGCCTGCATTTCGGCCTCTCCGCCACGCCCTCGCGGGCACTTGCCGCCTTGATGAAGCGCGCCGACGGCGCCGCCGCCTTCCACGAAGCCGTCCGGCTCGCCGGCTTCGCCGAGGAGGAAGCCGAGCGCTTCTTCGGCAAGCCCCGGACATTGTCTCCCGCGAGCGAGGAGTTGCTCGCGCCGCAGCCGATCGAGACGATGCAGCAGCGTTTCGCGCAGCGCATCATGGCCTTGCAGGATGCACGCGGCAGGCGTTGAGCGCGACAGAAGGTCGGCGCGGGCGGGCAGGGTGGCTGCCGCTCCTGCGGATCCGGTGCGAAGGGCTGGGTGCCCCGCATGAGACTGTGCGTGTTTCTCACGGCGATCGCCCGGCGGCGCTGGAAATCATGCGCCATCCCGTGTATTGAAACGCGCGGGGCGTGCCGTATCAATCGAACCATCTGACGAGGAGCCCATGCGCAACAGCCTGGATATCGCGAAGGAGCCGTCGCAGACGCGCGTCGTCGTGGCCATGTCGGGCGGTGTCGATTCCTCCGTCGTCGCCGCAATGATGCAGCGCGAGGGTTATGACGTCATCGGCATTACCCTGCAGCTCTACGATCATGGCGCCGCCGTGCATCGCAAGGGCGCCTGCTGCGCCGGGCAGGATATTCACGATGCCCGCCGCGTGGCGGAAATGCTCGGCATTCCGCATTACGTGCTTGATTACGAATCCCGCTTCCGCGAGGCGGTGATCGACAATTTCGCCGACAGTTATCTCGCCGGCGAGACGCCGATCCCCTGCGTCGAATGCAACCGCTCGATCAAGTTCAGGGATCTCCTTGCCACCGCGCAGGAACTCGGTGCGGATGTGCTCGCCACCGGGCATTACGTCGCGAGCCGCGCGCTGCCCGACGGCCGGCGGGCGCTCTACCGCGCGCTCGATCCGTCGCGCGACCAGAGCTATTTCCTCTATGCCACGACGCCCGAACAACTCGCCATGCTGCGCTTCCCGCTTGCCGAGCAGGAAAAGAGCGAGACCCGCGCGCTTGCCCGCGAGATCGGGCTGGTCGTGGCTGAAAAGGCCGACAGCCAGGATATCTGCTTCGTGCCCAACGGCAATTACGCCGATGTGATCGCCAAGCTGAAGCCGCATGCGGCGGAGCCGGGGGATATCGTCCATCTCGACGGGCGCGTTCTGGGCCGCCACGAGGGGATCATCCATTACACGGTCGGCCAGCGCCGGGGGCTCGGCATCGCCGTGGGCGAGCCGCTCTTCGTCGTGGCGCTTGATGCCGATCGCGGGCGCGTCATCGTTGGCCCGCGCGAGGCGCTTGCCACCCGCAAGATCATCCTGCGCGACGTCAACTGGCTCGGCGACACGCCGCTTTCCCAGATCGGCGAGACTGGTATCGAGATCTGCGCCCGCGTGCGCTCGACGCGCGCGCCCGGCCCCGCGATCCTGCGGATGAAGGACGGCGCGGCCGAGGTCGAGCTGCTCGTGGCCGAGGACGGGGTCTCCCCCGGCCAGGCCTGCGTGTTCTACGAGGGCGACGATCCCCGTGCGCGCGTGCTCGGCGGCGGCACCATCGCCACCCGTGTCGGCGCTCCGCGTCTCGACATGATCGGCGCAGAGCCCGCACGCAGGATCGGCGCCGTCTGAGCGGCATCGCACAAGAATCAACGGAAACACGATGGCGGTCGCCTACGATCTCGAAGGACAGAAACGCGCCTACAAGCGCTGGGCCCCGTATTACGACCGGGTCTATCACAAGCTTCTCGCCGACGCGCATGCGAAGACCGCACTCACCGCCGCGAAGTCGGGGCCGGACATCCTCGAGATCGGAGTCGGTACCGGTCTGGTGTTGCCCTGGTATCCGGAGGGTGCGCGGGTGATCGGCGTCGATCTCTCCTTCCACATGCTGGAGCGCGCCCGCGACAAGATGCTCTCGGGCGCCGCGCCACAGACGCGCCTCGTCGCCGCCATGGATGCCTGCCGGCTGGGTTTTGCCGATGAAAGCTTCGACGCGGTGGCCGTGCCCTTCGTGATCACCCTCGTGCCTGATCCCGAAGCCGCGCTCGACGAGGCGATGCGGGTGCTCAAGCCCGGCGGCGCGATCGTGATCTCCTCGAAACTCGGTTACGATACGGGTGCCATGGCGAAGATCGAGGAATGGGTGGCGCCGCTCATGAAGAAGGTGGGCTGGAGTTCGGCTTTTCGAATCGCGCGGATCAAGGCCTGGGCCGAGGCGCGCGGCGATGTGGAGGTGACCGAAATCGCGCCGCTTTTCCCCGCCGGCTGGTTCAAGCTGATGCGTCTGGTCAAGCGCAACTGAAAAACCGGAACTGGCCTCGCGGCCTCGCTTGACACCCCGCCCCGCGCTCCGTATATCCCCCCTGCCGATTACGCGCGTTGGCAACGTAAACCGCGCAACGGGGCGGAGTAGCTCAGCAGGTTAGAGCAGAGGAATCATAATCCTTGTGTCGGGGGTTCAAGTCCCTCCTCCGCTACCACTTTTTCCCGGGTCAGAAAAGCAAGTCAGATCAACAACTTGCGCAGAATCGGTTCCCCTCCCGTTTGTGACGTCTCATTGAGATGTATCAAAGGCAAAAAGCGGGAAACGGCGCTGCCTGACCAGGGTTGATGCGTCATGCGTCCCTCTTATCTCGCCCGCCATTCCGGTGGCCGCTATTACCTCCAGATGCGTGCCCGGGGCGTCGTCGCCGGTGAGCTCTCAATCCGGTTGATTCGTGCTAACCTGCTCAATCAGCGCATCGGCAGGCTGGTAATGCTCGCCGATGGCCAACGATACGATGGCGGTGCTCAGTAATAGCGCAGATCCTGTGTCTTGCCGGAGAAGATCCGGTAGATGAAGCTCGTATAGAGCCCGATCAGGGGCAGCACGATGCAGGCGCCGATGAACATGATCATCAGCGATTCATCGGCAGCGGCGGCCTCCCACACCGTCATCTGCTCGGGCACCACATAGGGGTAGAACGAATAGGCCAGCCCGTAGAAGGCGAGGAAGACCACGGCAATCGCTCCGGAAAACGGCGCCCAGCTCAGCTGGTCGGTATGGTTTGGCAGCACCTTCAGCACATGGTGCAGGGCGATGATCAGCGCTCCCGTGATCAGCGGGATCGGCGCGAGCATCAGAAGATAGGGCATGGCGAACCACTTCTCGAAGATGCGCTCGGAGACGAGCGGCGTGGCGATCGAGACGGCAGCGAGGCCGATGGCGCTCAGCCAGAGCGAAACCTTCGCCCAGCGCACGGCACGCGCCTGCAGCCTACCCTCGCTCCTTAGGATCAGCCAGCCCGCCCCGATGAAGGCATAGGCGGCAGCAAGCCCCACGGCGACGAGGCCCGCGAAGGCGACATTCACAAGCGTGCGTTCAAAGCCGAGGATATAGAGCCCCAGCATGTAGCCCTGCGACAGCGCGGTCAGCAACGACCCGCCGAAGAACGCGCGGTCCCACCAGACTTTCTGTTCAGGCGCGACCTTGGCGCGGAAATCAAACGCGACCCCGCGCAGGATCAGCCCGAGCAGCATCACCGCCACCGGCAGGTAGAGCGCCCCGAGAATGACGCCCTGCGCGAAGGGAAAGGCGACGAGCAGCAGCCCGACGGCCAGCACCAGCCAGGTCTCGTTGGCATCCCAGAACGGCCCGATCGAGGCGATCATCCTGTCCTTGTGCTGGTTGGTCAGCCCGGACAGGATTCCGACACCGAGATCATATCCGTCGAGGATGACATAGAGCAGGATCGACACGCCCATCAGCCCGACAAAGGCCACGGGCAACCAGGACTCACCTCCGAAGAATGCATCCATCTCGAGATCCTCTCAGATTTGTATTCGGGCATGGCGCCGCGATATGACGTGTGCACCCCACCCTTATTCCCTCCCCTGAGGGGAGGGAGATCTGGCGTGCGTTTCATGGAGCGCTCACTCCGCCGGAACCGGCCCGGCGATGCGAGCGCCGCCCTTCACGATGCTGGATTGCGCCGCCGTTGCCTGGCCGACCGTGGCCGACGCCCCGTCGCGGCGGGCGAGGTGGAACAGCGTCCAGATATAGGCCGCCGTCAACGCCGCGTAGATGGCGAGATACATGGCGAGCGTCGAGGCCACCATGCCGACCGGCGTCGTGGTGACAGCTTCCGCCGTGGTCAGCACGCCACTCACCAGCCAGGGCTGGCGTCCGATCTCGGTAACATACCAGCCGGCCACGGTGGCGACCCAGCCGGAGAAGGTCATGGCCACGAAGCCGCGCAGCATCCAGGGCGAGAGCGTGCCGCGACGATAGAGCTGGAAACTGCCGAACCAGGAAGCGACCAGCATCAGCATGCCGATACCGACCATGACCCGGAAGCCGAAGAAGACGGGCGCCACGGGCGGATGCGCGACAGTACCGTCTTCACGCACGAAGTCGTTGAGTCCCGGCACCACGCCGGCAGGATCATGCTTGAGGATCAGGCTGGCGCCGTTGGGGATCGCGATCTCGAAGCGGTTCTCGCGGGCATGCTCATCGGGCAGCGTGAAGAGCACGAGGGGGACGTTGCCGCGCGTCTCCCAGTTGCCCTCCATCGCGGCCACCTTGGCCGGCTGGTGCTCCAGCGTGTTGAGGCCATGCATGTCGCCGGCGAAGATCTGGGCCGGGATCAGCAGCGCGGCCATGACGACGCCGGTGCGCAGCGCCTTGCCCACGCCCTCCGAGCGGTCCTCGCGCAGCAGGCGATAGGCCGAGACGCCCGCGATCAGGAAGGCGGCGGTCAGGCCGGAGGCGAGCAGCATATGCGTCAGGCGATACGGCATGGAGGGGTTGAAGATCACCTCCGACCAGTCCGTCACGAACGCCACGCCGTCGCGCATCTCGAAGCCCTGGGGCGTGTGCATCCAGGAATTCAGGACGAGAATCCAGAAGGCCGACATGGTCGTGCCGAAGGCGACGAGTACCGTCGCCAGGGTATGGATGCGGTTCGAGACCCGGTTGAAGCCGAACAGCATCACCGCGAGGAAGGTCGCCTCAAGGAAAAATGCGGTCAGGATCTCGTAGGCGAGCAGCGGCCCGGCCACATTGCCCACGCTCTCCATGAAGCCCGGCCAGTTGGTGCCGAACTGGAAGGACATGGTCACACCCGAGACGACACCGAGCGCGAAGGTCAGCGCAAAGACCTTCACCCAGAATTTGTAGGCATCCATCCAGGCCATGTCGCCGGTGCGGTTGTAGCGCAGCTTGAAGAAGAGCAGCACCCAGCCGAGCGCGATGGTGATCGTCGGAAAGAGAATGTGGAAGGTGATATTCGCCCCGAACTGGATTCGGGACAGGATCAGAGTGTCCATCATCGTGAACGCTCCTCGTCATCGGGGGAGGGGGGATCATTGCGTTTGCCGGAAAAGCCGAGACGGTCCCGGAATTCCAGCACGCGCGAGATTTTCGAGCCGAGCTTCATGAGTTGCACCAGCCGCTCGGTCTCAATGGCGCGCATGTCTGCATACCAGTCGGTGAGCATGTCGATGAGATCGTGCATCTCGCGCATGCGCTCCTGTGCATGGCGCTCGAATTCGGATTCGGGGCGCTCCATCAGGGTTTCGCGCAGCAGCGAGAGCGTCGGATCGATCTCGCGCTTCTTGCGCTCCTCGATCAGCGTGCGCACGATCACCCAGATATCCTCGGGCGTGCCGAAATAGTCGCGGCGGTCGCCCGGCTTGTGGCGCAGGCGCACGAGGTTCCAGGCCTGGAGCTCCTTCAGCCCCATGCTCACATTGGATCGCGAAACACCCAGTGCCTCGACGATGTCGTCGGCATTGAGCGGTTCGGGGGAGACGAAGAGCAGCGCGTAGATCTGGCCGACGGTGCGGTTCACACCCCAGCGCGAGCCCATTTCTCCGAAATGCAGAACGAATGTCTGTACCAGCGGGGGAAGATTCATGGCCTTGTGCGTTTCACGCCTTTCCGGGATTTCAGTTATTTCTGAAATATCGGAACACGACGAAAAAAGCCCATGCGACCCGCTGTCGCTTTCCCGACGCATGCAGCGATGGCGTCGCGGGCGTGCCCGCGCGCCTCATGGACGTGGAGGTAGCGTCCCGGTGCCGCTCAGGTGAGACCTTCCCGCGTGACCCAGTCGAGCGTCTTGTCGAGGGCGCGTTCGAGCCGGTCGAACAGGGCGTCGATCTCTTCCTCGGTGATGATCAGCGGCGGGCAGAGCGCGATGCGGTCGCCGGCGAGCGAGCGCACGATCAGGCCTTCCTCCTGGGCGAAGGTCACGGTCTTCGCCGCGACGCCCTTCTTCGGATCGTATTGCCGCTTCGTTGCCTTGTCGGCCACGATCTCCATTCCGGCGATCAGGCCCATGCCGCGCGATTCGCCGATCAGCGGATGCTGTTCCAGCGCCGTGACGCGTTTCTGGAAATGCGGCGCGCGGGCACGCACCTTCCCGACGATATCCTCGCGCTGGTAGATCTCCAGCGTCTTGATCGCCACGGCGCATGAGACCGGGTGGCCGGAATAGGTGAAGCCGTGGCCAAACACGCCGATCTTGCGGCTCTCGTCCAGCATGGCCTGATAGATGTCCTCGTTGAGCATCACCGCGCCCAGCGGCGCATAGGCCGAGGTGATCGCCTTGGCGGCCGAGATGCTGTCGGGGCGGATATCGAGGGCGGTGGAGCCGAACATCTCGCCCAGACGCCCGAAGCCGCAGATCACCTCGTCGGCGATCATCAGCACATCGTAGCGTGCGAGCACTTCCTGGATCCTGGGGAAATACCCCGCCGGTGGCACCACGGCCCCGCCCGCGCCCATCACCGGCTCGGCAATGAAGGCGGCGACGGTATCCGGGCCCTCGCGCAGGATCTGTTCTTCCAGTTCGGCTGCGAGGCGGGTGGAGAATTCCTCCTCGCTCTCGCCCTCATGCGCAAACCGGTAATGGTGCGGGCAGGAGGTGTGCAGGATATTGGCGATGGGCAGATCGAAATCGGTATGGTTGGCCGGCAGTCCCGTCAGCGAGGCGGAGGCGACGGTGACGCCGTGATAGCCCTTGAGGCGGGCGATGATCTTCTTCTTCTGCGGGCGTCCGCGAGCGTTATTATAATACCAGACCAGCTTGACCTGGCTGTCATTGGCCTCCGAGCCCGACGAGGTGAAGAACACCTTCGAGACCGGCACCGGCGCGATCTCCTTCAGCTTCTCCGCGAGCTCGATCGCCGGATCGTGGCTGCGCCCGGAAAACAGGTGCTGGAAGGGCAGTTTGAGCATCTGCTCATAGGCTGCTTCGGCCAGTTCCCGATTCGAATAGCCGAGCGAGGTGCACCACAGACCGGCCATGCCCTCGAGATAGGGCTTGCCCTCGGTATCGTAGACCCAGACACCCTCGCCGCGCTCCAGGATGAGTGGTCCTGTGTCGCGAAAGGCCGCGAGCTGGGTATAGGGATGGATCAGGGTTTCGACATCGCGGGTGGCGAGATTGGACAGCACGGGAGCCTCCTTCGACTGAACGCATGAAGGGTACCCGGCTCGCGCGCGCATTCAATGGCGATTATCACGAAGGCACGTGCGATTCCGGGCACCGGTTGGTTCATGCGAAAGGCGCTGCTGCAATCGGCTTCAGCTGTCCATCTTGAGCGCGGCGATGAAGGCTTCCTGCGGGATCTCCACCTTGCCGAACTGGCGCATGCGCTTCTTGCCCGCCTTCTGCTTCTCGAGCAGCTTGCGCTTGCGGGTGGCGTCGCCGCCATAGCATTTGGCGGTCACGTCCTTGCGCAAGGCCCGGATGGTCTCGCGGGCGATGACCTTGCCGCCGATCGCCGCCTGGACGGGGATCTGGAACATGTGCGGCGGGATCAGCTCCTTGAGCTTCTCGCACATGGCCCGCCCGCGGCTCTCCGCCCGCGTGCGGTGGACCAGCATGGAGAGCGCATCCACCGGCTCGGCATTGACGAGGATCGACATCTTGACGAGATCCTCCTGCCGGTAATCCGTGATCTGGTAGTCGAAGGAGGCATAGCCCTTGGAGATCGATTTCAGCCTGTCGTAGAAATCGAAGACCACCTCGTTGAGCGGCAGGTCATAGACGACCATGGCGCGCTTGCCGACGTAATTGAGATCAATCTGCAGGCCGCGCCGCTCCTGGCAGAGCTTGAGCACGGCGCCGAGATATTCGTCGGGCGTCAGGATGGTGGCGCGAATCCAGGGCTCCTCGACATGCTCGATCTTCATCACGTCGGGCATGTCGGCGGGGTTGTGCAGTTCCTGCTCGGTGCCGTCACGCATGATCAGCCTGTAGACGACCGATGGTGCGGTCGAGATCAGGTCGAGATCGAATTCGCGCGAGAGCCGCTCCTGCACGATCTCCAGATGCAGCAATCCGAGGAAGCCGCAGCGGAAGCCGAAGCCGAGCGCGGCGGAGCTCTCCATCTCGAAGGAGAAGCTGGCATCGTTGAGCCGCAGGCGGCCCATGGCGTTGCGCAGATCGTCGAACTCGCCGGCATCGACCGGGAACAGGCCGCAGAACACCACCGGCTGCACGGGCTTGAAGCCCGGCAGCATCTGCGCGCAGGGGCGCTTCTCTTCCGTGATGGTATCGCCGACACGGGTATCGGCCACTTCCTTGATCGCGGCGGTGATGAAGCCCACTTCGCCCGGGGCAAGCTCCGCGACGTCGAATTTTTTGGGGCGAAACACGCCGACCTTGTCCACCGTGTAGCTGGCATCGGTGCCCATCATCTTGATGCCCATGCCTTTCTTGAGCACGCCATCCATGACGCGCACCAGCACGACCACGCCCAGATACGGATCGTACCAGCTATCGACCAGCATCGCCTTGAGAGGGGCCTTGCGATCACCCTTGGGCGGGGGCAGGCGGGTGACGATGGCTTCGAGCACGGCTTCGATATTCAGCCCGGTCTTGGCCGAGATCTCGACGGCATCCGAGGCGTCGAGGCCGATGACCTCCTCGATCTGCTCGCGTATCCGCGCCGGTTCGGCGGCGGGAAGATCGACCTTGTTGAGGATCGGGATGATCTCGTGATCCTGATCGAGCGCCTGGTAGACATTGGCCAGCGTCTGCGCCTCGACGCCCTGGCTGGCATCGACCACAAGGAGCGAGCCCTCGCAGGCCTGGAGCGAGCGCGAGACCTCGTAGGAGAAGTCCACATGGCCGGGCGTGTCCATCAGA
>NZ_DATGCW010000110.1:0-11288 GCF_035311605.1 Saliniramus sp. | reverse complement strand
AGAGCATCATGCCGTCAGGTGGATACCGGCTGACGGGAGAAATGATGCGCCAGACAATGACCTGGAGCGCCCGGCCTGACTCCGTCAGGTCGGAACGCGCTCCAGGCGGAAAGGAATACGGTCATGGCGAGACGCAAGGCTGCCCCCCCTGCCGGCGCCCCGATGTGGATGGTCACCTTCGCCGATCTGATGGCCGTGCTCATGGCCTTCTTCGTCATGGTCGTCGCCTTTTCCACCCAGGATCAGCGCAAGCTGCAGGTCGTCGCGGGTTCGATGCGCGATGCTTTCGGCGTCAATCCCGAATCGCGCTTCTCCGGCATCATCGAGGTGGAGGGCATCCCGACCGCCACCCATGTCCAGAATCTGCGCGACGTGCCTCCGGAGGAGGCGACGGACTACACCACGCCCAACGAATACGAGCATCGCGAGGAAGGCCTGCCGGAACTGCCGCAGGATCATGGTTTCGCGCTGGCCACGGCCTCCCTGCGCCAGGCGCTTCAGGACATGCCCGAGATCCTCGAAGTCTCGCGCAACGTCATTATCGAGCACACGGAAGAAGGTCTCGACATCTCCCTGATCGACCAGGATGGCAGGTCCATGTTCGCGGAAGGGGAGGTGCAGCCCCATGAGCGGACCCGCCGGTTGCTGGAGGTGATCGCGCCGGTATTGCGGCGCATGCCCAATCGGGTGCGCGTCTCCGGCCATACCGCCGTGCCGCGGCCCGGGGCCGTCACCGTGGAGGATATCTGGGCGATCACCTCGGGGCGCGCCGTCGTGGTGCGTGACATCCTCGCCGCCAACGGATTGCCGAACGGGCGTTTCGCCTCGGTGGTCGGCAAGGGGGACACCGATCCGATGTTTCCCGACAACCCCTATATCGCGCCCAACCGCCGGGTGACCATCACCCTGCTGAACGAGGCCCCGCCTCTGCCGCCGGGGATGCGCTTCTGAGCCGCGCCGTCGGCACGGCGGTCTCGGCCTGAATCAACGGCGCGATGCGCAGATCCGCCCCGCAGGCCGTGCGTAGCTTTCCCTGCAGATCCGCATCGACGCTGACGAGCCGCGGCCCGGTCTCGCCGTTGAGCGCGCCGACGAGCCGGCCTCCCGGGGAGAGCAGGCGGGTGACGTCGTCGGGCAGGGCGGGCAGGGCGCCGTTGAGCAGGATGCGCTCGAAGCGCTCGCCTGTGCGCATGGTCAACCCGTCGCGCACGCTGATCTCGATCGCGTCGGTGATGCCCAGCTCCGCGAATCGCATGGCGGCGCCGTCGGCCAGGGCGGCGTAGCGCTCGACGCTCACCACCTTCGCGCCGAGCCGTGCCAGCAGGGCCGAGACGTATCCCGAGCCGGCGCCGATCTCGAGCACGCTGTCGCCCGGCTGTACCGCCAGAGCTGTCAGCATGACGGCGACGGAGAACGGCGCCGTCATGGTCTGGCCGAGCGGCAGCGGCAGCGCGACGTCACGGCGCGAGAGATCGGCGAAACGGCGGGGTGCGAACAATTCGCGCGGAACCCGCTCCATGGCGCCGAGCACCGCCTTGTCGCGCAGGCCGCGCTCGCGCAACGACAGGACGAAAGCCGCCGCCGCGATGGTTTCCGGATCCATGTTCATTCGCGCCTCACCCGATCCGCACCCATGTCAGAGCTTTCGTGCCGGGTCCGCATCGACCGGCACGCAGTACCGTGCCACCATGGGCGTATCCGTGTCATCTGTACCGCTTCGGCCCCGCCGGGGCCAGCCCGGACCGGGCGCGAAGCCCCGGATACGGGCTGACGCGGAACAGTCATCCCGCCAGGGTCGTTGTCAATCGTCGATCCGAACGCCGACAGCGCTCGTATCATGGGGCAATGTCGCCGGACGCAGCGGTGCTGAGAGGGGCCGCCGTGTCTGTTCTTCATGCCCGATGGCAATTCCGCCCGGCATCGCCACACGATGCGGGTTCCGCAATTCGTTTCCGGAGATCATTCATGCCCGTAACCCCCTCAGACGGTGTCGCCTGGATCACCGGTGCGAGTCAGGGCATCGGCGAGGCCGTGTGCCTGCGACTGGCCAGGGACGGCTGGACGGTGATCGCGAGCGCGCGCTCCGCCGACAAGCTCGCAGCGCTGGCCGAACGCGCCGAGGGCCTGTCCGGGCGCATCGTCGCGCAGGCTCTGGATGTCACCGATAATGCTGCGGTGGAGGACGCCGTACGCGCGATTAATGGCGAGCATGGCGCCATTGCGCTCGCCATCCTGAATGCCGGAACCTATCTCGCAGACAATGCGGAGAACCTGTCCGGCGAAACCCTGCCCCCGACGATCGAACTCAATCTTCTGTCGGTGGCGACCTGCCTGAAAGCGGTGCTCGCGTCAATGCGTGAAGCCGGTCGGGGGCATGTCCAGGTGGTCGCCTCGGTCAGCGGTTATCGCGGCCTGCCCAATGCCGTCTCCTACGGAGCGAGCAAGGCGGCAGTGATCAACATGACCGAGAGCCTGAAGCTCGATTTCGATCGTTTCGGTCTGACGCTGCAACTGGTCAATCCCGGTTTCGTCAAGACACCGCTGACCGAGAAGAACGAATTTCCCATGCCGTTCCTGATCACGGCAGAAACTGCTGCCGCGCGGATGGTCGCTGCAATCGGCTCCCGGCGGTTCGAGGTCACTTTCCCGCGGCGTTTCACCTTCATGCTGAAGGTCATGCGCTGCCTGCCCTACAGCCTCTATTTCCCGATCGTGCGGCGGATTACCGGACAATGACACGCGCGCACGGCCACCGCAGCGAAACCGTTGCTCTCGCACGCCGCTATGCCGATGCCTATGAGGCGCTGGCGCCTGATACGATCGCGGGGCTCTGTGCGCTGGTCGCGCCGGATGTCCGGTTTCGCGATCCGTTCAGCGATTTCGCGGGGCGCGAGCGGCTGGCCGCCGTGTTTCGGCATATGTTCGAGGGACTTTCGCAGCCTTCCTTCACGGTAACGGATATCGCTGCCGGCGATCGCGCGGCCTATCTGCGCTGGGATTTCACATTCGGCTATCGCGGGCGTGCCTTTCGCATCGAGGGGATGAGCGAAGTCCGCTTCGGCGCGGATGGTCTCGTGACCGAACATCTGGACCACTGGGATTCAGGTAGCCAGGTGTATCTGCATGTCCCGGTGCTGGGCCGGATCATCGCCTTCATCCGGCGCAAGCTCGCCGGATGAGGCGGACGGATCACTGCGCCACGGTTCCATTCCCGACGGCACGGCTTGCCTGCCCGTCCTCGCCATCGATCCTGCGGAAGAAGATTGATGCCGTTCCGACCCTGAAACCCCATTTGGTGACATAGGCCCGGTTGATCATGGTCTCGCCATCGGGCTGCAGGAACATCCAGTCGTTGAAATGTACCTTGAAGCTGCGGGTGCCGACCTCGAGATCGAAATGGTATTGCCAGTTCACGGCATTGCCGCGCGCGACCCCACTCGCGGTGCCGATGACCCCGTCCGCCTCGCCGGTATAGCCGCCCTCGCCATCGGGCCGGATCACCCAGACGCGGCGCTCTTCCTCTCCGTCTTCGTAGACGAAATCCTCGACGAGGGTCAGCGTCTCGTCATCCCAGGTGCCGTCGATATCGACCGTGAACTGCCGGCGCAGATTCGAGAAGCGGTCCTCGAAGATGCCCCAGGCTCGTGTCTGGCCTTCGAAGAATTCCTCGAGGCGAAATTGCGGCTCGGTCCCGGCAAAATCCTCTGGTTTCATGCTGCTGCATCCTGTCATCGCGATGGTGGCAAGACCGACGATCACGAGGGTCCGGAGGCGGGAGAGCGGGCCGGTTCCGGCCCACTTACGCGGACGTGTTGGCATTGTCCCGCTCCTCGATGCCCGACTGCTCTATACGCAGTCGCATTTCATGCTGGCGCTCGGCCGTAATCGGAAATCCAATCATGAATACGATGGCCACGCCCTTGAAGATCACCGGGACCAGCGAATAAAGCACCACCAGCGTCACGAGCGCGCCCTGCGGATTGTCGCCATCGCTGTCGAAACCGGCGAAACTCAGGATCGGGAAGCCCAGCCCGACGGCCAGCGCCAGGGCCAGCTTCGTGGCCATGCCCCAGAGCGCGAAGAACAGCCCCGCCCGACGTTCGCCGGTTTCCACCGTATCGGCATCGATCACATCAGCCTGCATAGAGGCGGGCAGAACCAGATCCGCCCCCAGCGCGATGCCGGTCAGGACGCAGATCGCGAGGAAGGGCCAGAAGTCGCCCGGGCCCAGCAGCGGCACCATGGCGAACCAGAGGCAGGCCCAGACCATGGCCGCGCACCACACCCGATGCTTGCCGAAGCGATAGCTCAGCCTCAGCCAGACGGGCACGGCGAGGACCCCGCACAGAAAATAGATGGCCAGCAGGATGCCCGCCTGCTCGGGAATGGCAAGGCGATGGGTGACGAAGAGCAGGAACAGTGTTGCGGGAAGCCCGTTGGCGATGCCATTGATCAGATAGGCGATGATCAGCCGGCGGAAGCCGTCATTGCGGGAGAGCACCCCCAACCCCCTGATCGGGCCGATGGCGCCCTGCATGGCACGCAGGCGCGAATCAGGGGTGGCGGCGAGGAGCAGGATCACCGCGAGCGGCAGCGCCACGATGATCATGATCGCGATCACCGTGAGCGCCTCACCGGCATCATCCGCATCGACATGGCCGAATGCGACCGGCAGCCCCAGTGCCAGCATTGTGCCGAGGACGAGAAAACCCTCGCGATAGGCCGCGATCCGCGAGCGCTCGTGATAATCCGGCGATAGTTCGGCCCCCCAGGCGCTCAGCGGCAGGATCATCATGGTCCAGCCAAGATAGAGGGCGAGCGACCACAGCAGAAGATGCCAGGCCCCGGCGCCGTCGGGCGGCACGAACAGCGCCCAGGTCGCGGCCAGAACCACCGGCAATCCGGCCACGATCCAGGGCCGCCGGCGCCCGAAGCGACCGCCGGTTCGGTCACTGAGGAAGCCGATCAGCGGATCGGTGATCACGTCCCATAGGCGGGCGAAGAGCAGGATCGCGCCGACGGTGGCGAGCCCCAGCCCCATGGAGGTGGCATAGAATGTCGGCAGGTGGATGAAGACCGGCAGGCCTAGCGCCGCGAGCGGCAGGGCCGGGGCGCCATAGGCGGCCAGCACGCGGCTCGACAGGGGCTGCGCCGGCGCAGGGTCTCGAACGGATATGGACTCGCCGTCCCCTGCCATTCAGCGCGGGCTCATGCCGTGGGGCGGCGGTTCGGGACGGGGGTGATAGCGCGCCCCCTTCCACCAGAGCCGCAGCGCCTCCCAGTGGATCGCGACGATGACTTTCAGCGTCATCAGCGGATGGGTGACGAACAGTTTCGCCAGATTGCGATCGTTGAAGGCCGCAGCCTCGCCATGCAGGGTCGCCAGCAGCAGATCGCCTTGCGCATCCGCCTCGCGGATCAGGATCGACAGCGTCTCGCCCGGTTCGCGCAGCCGGAAGCGATAGCGCGGTGTCATGTCGATGAAGGGCGAGACGTGGAAGGTCTTGTCGGTGGCATGGGTCAGGACCGCCGACCGCGCGGCGCTTGCCCCATCGCCATCCGTTATGCGGAACAGATAGACGTGACGATCACCGAAGGTGTTGTGCACCTCGTAGATGATCGCCGCGAGCTGCCCCGCCGCATCGTGGCAGAAGAAGATGCTCAGCGGGTTGAAGGTGTAGCCGAGCACGCGCGGAAAGCACAACAGCCGGATGCGGCCATGGCCGATATCAATGCCGGCGGCATCGAGAAGGCGCTCCAGCCAGGGGCGCAGGCGCGTGTGACCCTCAGCACCAGGATTGCGCGGGTCATTTTCGCGCGGGCCGTGGTCGCGGTCGTGATAGCCGAAGAGATTGAAGCGGTTGTGGGAAAACAACCAACTTTTTGCCGCGACCTCGTCGATCCGGTCGATATCGATCAGCAGCGAGAACACGCGATAGGCAAATCGATGACCGAAGGGGCGTAACCGTCGATGCATCACGCGCCCGACATAGAGCGTGGCGGCCGGCTCATGGGCCGGTCGCGGGCAAAGTCTGTCGGATGTATCGCTCGCTTCTGCCAGGTTCATTCCGCTGCGGCGAGGCCGTAACCGTCAGCCGCCTCCGCCATGGTTGCCGCTGCCGGGCGTGCCGGCCGACAATTGTCTGCTGCCGTGCTCGATTCGCGCACCTTCCAGGGGCGCGGCACGCCGAGCGCCTGAGCCACTTCCAGCGCCGAAGAAAGCCCGTCTTCGTGGAAGCCGTACCCCGTCCATGCCCCGCAGACCCAGATCGCGCGCCGCCCCTGAATATCGCCGATTTGCGCCTGCGCGGCAATGGCGCCGGCATTGAAGACGGGGTGATCATAGGCGAAGGTCCCCAGAACCCGTGCGGGATCAGGGGCACGCGTGGGATTGACGGAGACGAAGACATCTTCTGCGCAGGGCAGGGATTGCAGCCGGTTCATCCAGTAGGTCACCGAGACGGGGCTGCCGGCGGAGACGGATGCGGGCGACATGTAGTTCCAGCTGGCCCAGGCCCGGCGACGCCGGGGCATCAGCGCCGGGTCGGTATGCAGAATGGCGGTGTTGGGCTGGAACGGGAATTGCCCCAGCACGGCCTCTTCATGCGCATCCGCATCCGCGAGCAGGGCGAGCGTCGTATCGGCATGGGTGGCAAAGACCACCTGGTCGAAATGCTCCGGTTCATGCCCGTCGGTCTCGACGAGCACGCCCTCGTCGCTGCGGCTGACGGCGCGCGCGGGCGTCCCCGTGCGGATCCGGGAGCGGAAAGGTGCCGAGAGCCGCTCGACATAGACCCGCGACCCTCCCTCGACGGTGAGCCATTGCGGCTGGTCATTGACTGTGAGCAGGCCGTGATTGGCGAAGAAACGCAGGAAGGTGCTGGCTGGAAAATCCAGCATCTCGCGGATGTCGGCCGACCAGATCGCCGATCCCATCGGCAGGATGTGATCATAGATGAAGGCGCGCCCGTAACCGCCATCGGCGAGCAGGCGGCCCAGCGTGTGATCGGGAATCCGGTCGGCGGCGACCATGGCGACGGATTCGCGGTAGAAGCGCAGGATATCCGCGATCATCCGGTAATGGGCGGGGCGAAACAGATTGCGGCGCTGTGCGAACAGGCTGGCGATCCGGTCGCCGGCATATTCGAGCGCGCCACCGCCGATGCTGACGGAAAACGACATGGAGCTCGGCTTGAAGGGCACTTCGAGCGCGGCGAACAGGGCGTTCAGATTGGGATAGGTGCGATCATTGAAGACGATGAACCCGGTATCGACTGGTATCGACCGATTGCCGATGCGCGCATCGACGGTGTTCGAATGACCGCCGATCCGGTCGTCGGCTTCGTAAACGGTGATGTCGTGACGTTGATTGAGCAACCATGCCGCTGACAGGCCGGCGATTCCCGTACCAATGATGGCTATCCGCATACTGACTTTTGCTTTCTGGTTGTTCAACGCTTCCGGTTGCGCCGTGCAGGCGACTCCATCATCTACGCGCCATCGCGATGGTTGGATGACTGCGCCCGGGAATCGTCTGCCGCGTTGCCTGTCACGTTTCAGCTGTGGATTTTGCCCTGTTCGCGTGCAGCCAGGAATGCCTCGTGCTCGGCCAGCAGATCACCCGCGAGCGCCTTGGCGATCAGGGCGCGGGTCTCTTCCACGCCGTAGAGCGCGATGAAGGAGCCGAAGCGGGGGCCGCGGCTCTGGCCGAGCAGGATCTGGTAGATCGTCTCGAACCAGCCGCGCGCCACGCCGGGGCGCCCGTCCGGGCTCTTCGATTTGCCTGACAGATCCGGGAAATGCGTGCGCCCGACATCGTAGACGATATCCTGCAGGGCGCCCGCATCGGTCGAGCCGATCGCCTCGCCGAGCCTGTCGTGCAATTCCTGCAGGGCCGCGCGCTCGTTGTCGTCGGGCATGCGATAGGTCTTGGCCGGGCGCACGAAGTCGCGGAAATAGGCCAGGGCATGGCCGACCAGCGCATCGAGGCGCCGATGCGTGCGTGGCGAGACGCCCGGCGCGTAGCGGCGAATGAAACCCCACATCACCGCGGGATCCTCGGAGTTGGCCACCGCGACCAGGTTGAGCAGCATCGAGAAGGACAGGGTCGTGCCCCCGCTCACGCCATCCCCGCCGATCAGCTCCGGCGCGGGCGGTGCGCCGGAATGAACATGCCAGACCGGGTTGGCGAGCTTCTGCTTGTCTTCCTGCTGCGGATATTTCTCGAGGAAGGTCAGATAATCGTCGACGAAACGCGGAATCACGTCGAAATAAAGCCGCTTGGCCTCGCGCGGCTTGTGGAACATGTAGAGCGAAAGGCTCTCCTGCGTGCCGTAGCGCAGCCATTCGTCGATGGTCAGGCCGTTGCCCTTCGACTTGGAGATCTTCTGGCCATTCTCATCGAGAAAAAGCTCGTAATTGAAGCCTTCCGGCGGGGCGCCGTCGATCGCCTGGGCGATCTGCCCCGACAGCTTCACGGAATCGATCAGATCCTTGCCGGCCATTTCGTAATCCACCCCGAGCGCCATCCAGCGCATGGCCCAGTCGGGCTTCCACTGCATCTTGCAATGCCCGCCGGTGACCGGCGTTTCGAACCGCTCGCCGCTCGCGGGATCGCGCCAGATGATGGTGCCGCGCGAAGCATCATGCTCCTCGACCGGAACCTGCATGACCTCGCCGGTGACCGGATGCAGCGGCAGGAAGGGCGAATAGGTCTGCCGGCGTTCCGCACGCAGGGAAGGCAGCATCACATCCATGACCGCGTCATAGCGCGCGAGCATGCGCATCAGCGTCTCGTCGAAACGGCCCGACCTGTAGCAATCGGTGGCGGAGAGGAATTCGTAATCGAAGCCGAAGGCGTCGAGGAAGGCGCGCAGGCGGGCATTGTTATGGTGACCGAAGGATTCGTGCGTGCCGAACGGGTCGGGCACCTTTGTCAGGGGCTGGTTCAGGGCCGCTTTCAGAAGATCCTGATTGGGCACGTTGTCGGGCACCTTGCGCAGCCCGTCCATATCGTCGGAAAAGGCGATCAGCCGGGTCGGGATCGATCCGCCCGTCAGCACTTCGAAGGCATGGCGCACCATGGTGGTGCGGGCCACCTCGCCGAATGTGCCGATATGCGGCAGGCCGGAAGGCCCGTAGCCGGTTTCGAACACGACCTCCGTCTTGCCGAGCCGCTCCACCCGCGCGACGAGTTTGCGCGCCTCCTCGAAAGGCCAGGCATTGGCGGTGGCAAGCAGCTCGGGATCGAACATCGGTGCGGTCTCTCTCATCTGTTGTCGGCGGGGTCCGGGCGCGCATCGGAAGCGAAACGGCAGCACGATACCCGTGGATGCGGCATCGCCGCAGGGTCCGCGCGCGCCACGCTTTTGCGCCCTTGCGGGCGATGCGTCAACTCACCCGTTTCTCAGCGCAGAAAGGCGCGGGCGGGTTCGAGCGGACTGATCGGAAAGAAGGCGAGCCAGGTGCGGCCATAGGCGCCGTCTTCCCAGATCCGGTGCAGGGCATGGTCGAAGGCCCGCGCGAGACGCGCATCCTCATCGCGCATGACGAAACCGATCCCCTCGCCGAAGTAGCGATCGTCAAAATAGGGCTCGCCGACGAAGACGCAACATTCCTGCGAAGCGCGTCCGCCGAGCCAGAGGGCCAGCGACAAGCCGTCGCCGAACAGGAGATCGCTCGCTCCGCGCTGCAGATCGCTGCGCGCGATCGCGGCATTGGGTGCGGGCACCGAGACGGCATCGGGAAAGTAGCGTTCGAGCCAGGCGGCATGGGCGGTCTGCGATACCACGCCGACGCGCCGGTTGGCGAGATCCGCTGCCGTGATCGCCATGGGTGCGTCCTCGGCGCGGGCAATGAAACGCGCGGGAAAACGGAAATAGGGCAGGGTGACCGCAAAACGCTCATGCAGTCGCGTATCGCCAGCAAGAGCTGCGGCCACGACATCGCCCTCACCCGATTCCAGCGCATCCAGCAATGTGGAAAAGCTGCGCACCTGAATGGTGCAGGGCACTTCCAGCGCCTCGCAGACGAGCCGGGCGAGCTCGACCGAAAAGCCCGTCGGAACCGCATCCGGTCCGCCGAAATGCAGCGGCGGAAAATCGTCGGAGGTGAGGATCCGCAGGCTGCGGTCGGAGGGGATCTCGACGGGCTCGACCCGTGCTCGTGGATCCCAGAAACCGGGAATTCCGGTTGCGGTGAAGGCGGGGGGCAGGGGGGCTGGTGCCGCGCCTTCGGGCTGGGCTCGCGCTGCTGGTAGCGGATGCGGGAACAGGAACAGGGCAAGGCCGAGCGCGAGGATCGGCACGATGCGGGCGGCGACCGAATGCAGCCTGAAAGTGACAAAGTGTGCAATTCGCACAACCAAACGGAGAATCGGCGATTCCGAGTTGCATTTTATCATATTTTGCACTTTAAGATCGCGAGAGCGGCTTTGCCGTGCGGTTCAAGCGTCGAACACCAAACGGGGTTAGCCTTGACGGGTATGCAGGGTCAAGCGGGCGATGAGAACCCGCCATATGGGCAAGGGGCTTCGGGCATGTCGGCGGGAGGCGCTGCGGGCTCGGCCGTCGCCGATGATCCTGACATTGCCAACGTGGATGGCATCGCCGCTACGGCAGACGCTTCGTCATTGGCTGAAACGGTCCCCCGGGCCGGCAGCCGTGACGTCATGCCCTGCGCCGCGACGATGCCTGCGCAGCCGGAGCGTAACCGCCCTGCCGGTAGCCAGCCATTGCCGGTGACACTGGCCTTCCTCATGGAGGCCGGCGTTCCGGGGACGGCTCTGCGCGCCGCCGCCGAGGAGGCCCGCCGGCTGGGGGAATGCCCGGTCGCCGTGCTGCTTGCCGGCGGCGGCCTCGACGCAGCGCGCTATTACCGCGCGCTGGCGCGGCATCTCGGCCTGCCGTTCCTCGCCGATCCGGTCCTCGTCGAAGATATACCGTCGGATGTCGCGATCGCAGCCGGCCATGCACCGCTCGCGCCGGCCCGGCATGCTGCGGATCTGCGCATGGTGAGCGCACCGCGCGGTGCCGCGCTGGCATATCTCGTCGAACAGGCATCCCGGCATCGTGGCGCGACCGGCATGACGCGCTTTCAAGGGTGGGGTATTCCCGCAGGGCTCGCCTTGACGGATCCCGTGGGGTTCGAGGCGGCGGCGATCGCGGCCGATGCGCCGCGCATCGCCTATCAGGCGGCCCACGCGCTCCCCGACCGGCATCCGCGCTTCAGCCATCTTGGCGGCGCACGGCCCTGGCAGCGCCGTGCGATGCTTGCGGGAATGGCGGCAT
>NZ_DATGCW010000109.1:0-3202 GCF_035311605.1 Saliniramus sp. | reverse complement strand
CGTCTCCGGCCTGCGGGTCGGCTTCTCCCTGACGCTGCTGGGTGTCGTCATCGGTGAACTGTTCTCGTCGCATCGCGGCATGGGCTTTCTGGTGATGCGTGCCATAGGCCTGCACGACGTCTCGACCATGATGGCAGTGACGCTGATCCTCGCTGTTGCCGCCGTCACGATATCGAGCGTACTGCTCTATATCGACAATCGCCTGCATCGCCGTGTCTGAGGAGGGATTGAAGAGGCCTCGGGCGCGCCGATACGACGGTGCTGCGCGTTGAACAACATCGTCACAGATGCCACCGGCGCGCCACCCGCGTCGGCGTGAAGCAGGTCACGGCGACATTCGCGGCCATTGCTGTGGAGAGCCGGAAATGACATGCGGTCGGGGCGCATGACCACCCTTTTTTATCATAGAACTCACGGATTGAGACCATGTCCATGCATTGAACGCATGGTGTCATTGTGCGCTGCGATATTCTCTTTCGCATGTGCAGCAACTATATTCCTGACGTAACGTCATTCACCGCATGAACGTCAGGACAATGATCATGGCCATCGCCACTGCACCACGCGGCCGCAGCAATCCCGCCCTCACCGCGATCCGCCAGGCCTTCGGCGCCATCGCCACAGCGCTGATCGTCACCGTTGAAATCTACCGCGAAGCCATCGCTCGCCGCGATGCATACTACGCGCGCCATCCTTATCTCGGTGACGAATGATCACGCCGGGCGCGGCGCAGCGGCTCTACTCGCGCGCGATCTTGGCCAATGCCTGCGGGGTATCCGCGTCGAGATGAATCCCCGGATCATCCACGGGAATCTCGCGGATGCCGGCGCCCGCCCGCAGGAGTGGGCCGGCGCCGCGATCACCTTCAAGCGCTTCGATCTGCGGTAGCAGCTTGCGCGTCAACAGCACCGGATTGCCGCGCCGCTCATCGAAAACCGGAACGAATGCCGCGTGATCCGGTTCCAACTCAGCGCCCGCGATCAGCGCATCCAGCGTCGCGGGCTGCACGAGCGGCATATCGGCGAGCAGGACGAGCGCACCAGCACAATCCTCCGGCAAGGCCCGCATCCCCGCTTTCAGCGATCCGGCCAGCCCGCTGCGATAATCGGCATTGTAGACGAGCGACACCGCCTGATCCGCGCAGGCCGCAGCGACCGCGTCATGATCGTGCCCGGTCACCACGATTATCGGGCGCGCCCGCGAGCCCTGCGCGGCGGCGAGCACATGGGCGAGCATCGGCGCGCCGCGAAACCGCGCCAGCGGCTTCGCCTCGCCACCGAAGCGCGAGCCGAGCCCTGCCGCGAGGATGATCGCCGCAACGCCGCTCACCCGTCGTCATCCTCGGCGCTCTCCTCACCCGAGCGCGGCTGCGGACGCGAGACGATTTCCATGAGAAGACCGCCAACGCCGAGGCCCATGATGTCGGTACGCGTCACCGGCAGGCCGGCCAGCATGCGATGCAGGATCCAGTCGAAACCGTTCTCCTTGGGGCTGCGCGCGCAGCCCGGCGCGCCGATCACCGCCTTGTCGCCGATATGCCCGACGAGCAGCAGATTGCCAGGGTCGACGGGCATGCCGAAATGATCGATCCGCCCGCCCACCGCCGTGATCGCCGCCGGGATCACGTCACGGCGATCGGACACGGCGGAGGCGCCGAAGACGATGATCAGCTCCGCATCGCCTTGCGCGATCTGCTCCAGTTCGCGCGCCAGCGCCTCGGTCTCATGCGGCGCGCGTGCTTCGCCGACCACGGTCGCGCCTGTGGGGGTAATGCGTTTATCAAGGATTTTCAGGGTTTTGTCGACGATGCTCGGCTTGAGTGCGTTGGTCAGGGTCGAGATCACGCCGATGCGCGAGAGCGTGTAGGGCGCGATCCGCACCGCCCCCTTGACACCGCGCGCCACGGCCTCGGCCTGGGCGAGCCGCCCCTCGCTGATCGCATAGGTGATGATCTTCACCGTCGCGATCATCTCTCCGGAAACGACCGGCTTGAACTGCTCGAGCGTGGCGAAGGTGATGGCCTCGTCGATCATGTTGATGCGGTCGATGGCCGCGCGATCGACCTCCAGGACGCCCGCATGTTCGGCAAACAGATTGGCGCGCCCGGTAAAGGGTGGATCGATGCGCACCCCCACCCCCGCCGTCGCCTGCGCAAGCCGCGCAGCCGCGTCGTCCTCGGCCACGTCTCCCGTTTCGAGCCGCACCGCCGTGACCCGCGCGACGCCCGCCGCATCGAGCTTGTCGGCATCCTCGGCGGTGATGGTCGCGCCCTTCTTGATCGTGATTCCGGGCAGGCGCAGCGAATGCGCCGCCATGGCGCCGATCGCCTCTCGCGGTGGCAGCGGCCCGAATTTCATCAGCGCCTCCGCCGGTCGCTGCGCAGGGTGGCGATGATCTCGCCGAGAATCGACACGGCAATTTCCGCCGGACTGACGGCACCGATATCGAGCCCGATCGGCGCGTGAATCCGCCCTATCGCCGCCTCCTCGAACCCGGCCTCACGCAGCCGATCGACGCGCTTGGCATGGGTCTTCTTCGAGCCGAGAGCCCCGATATAGAAGCATTGCGCCGTCAGCGCTGCATTGAGTGCCGGATCGTCGATCTTGGGATCATGGGTGAGCGCGACGAAGGCGGTATAGGCGTCGAGCCCGATACGCGGCAGGGCATCGTCGGGCCATTCATCCAGCAGCGTCACATCCGGGAAGCGCTCCGGCGAGGCGAAGGCGGTGCGCGGATCGATGATCGTGCAATCGAACCCGGCGAGCTTCGCCATCGGCGCGAACGCCTGACTGATATGCACCGCGCCGATGATGACGATGCGCACCGGCGGCACCTGCACGGTGAGGAAATGCTCCGCCCCGTCGATCTCGACAATGCCGGATTTTCCCTTGCGCAGATGGGCGCGCAGGATCTCCGCCACCGGATCGGCATCGACCTCGCCTTCGCGCACCAGCCTTTGCGCCCCGTCCTCCAGCCGCGTCACCAGCACCGCCGCCCGCCGCGCCGCGCGTTCCTCGTTCAACAGGGCGAGATGATCGATCTTCATGCGGGCCTCGGTGTCGTGGGGTGTGGGGCGGGCGGGTTGAAGGGCGCGTTCCCCTCTCCCTTGCGGAGAGGGAACAGCGGTGAGGGTGGAGCCGCGACGCTCGGCACGTCAGCGCCTCGCCCTGCATAAACGCCCCTCACCCCCGGCCCCTCTCCA